>JBKCGZ010000160.1:0-9603 GCA_046303115.1 Bacteroidota bacterium
ATAACAAGGCAACTAAAGCAATTAATAGTGCGGCATCGAAGGTTGCGCCTAATGTTTTTTGATTTTTGTACAAGGAGAATATTTTGTCGAGCACAAAAATGAAAATAGAGTTAATGAGTAGAAGTGGCGAAAACTGTAAAAAAGCCGCGAATTGGGTTGACAAAATCAGGTAGAATAATGCTGGCAACCACGATTGCTTAAAAAAGATTTCATGCTTATTTAAGGTATAATTTAAGTGCAAAGCCTGGCTGGTTAGCAATACAAAAACAAGTGTAGCTATTAACCATTGATTTAATCCATTTACCCAGTTTGTCAGATCTTGGAAGAAAATAGTCCCACTAACCCCTATTTGTGGCTCCCTGATTACACTAAAAACAATATTGATAACTATTGAAAATAAGACAATTAGCGCAATTGGGTAAAACTGAGTTGATCTGAATATCCGAACTAACATAATAATCTAAAGTAAACATTTTTTTAATTACAAGAATTTGTACATTTGCCTATCAAAATTTAATAATATGAACTCTATTATTTACGGATTCGCTGATATTTGCACTGCTGCATTCAAATTCTTACCTCCAATTGGTGCTTGGATTAATTGGATATTCGGTATAACTGCAACTGTAGGAATTATTTATTGGTTAAAATATGATGCAAGTGTTAGTCGTGGTGGAAAAAACTACATGGCTGATAAAGGCGAATAATCCTAAAAAATATTTAATTGAAAAGCCTTGTAGTAAGAAATACTACAGGGTTTTTTTATCGGTATATCATCAACTTGGTAGTGCAACGAAACTGACCGGTGCTATCGGATGAATAAACAATATAAACTCCAGACTTAACCTTTTCGCCTTTAAGATTTTTCCCGTTCCAAACGGCCTGGCCTCCTAACGACTTTCCTTCAAAGACTAATCCTCCACTAACGTCAGTAATTTTAATTGTTCCATTTGAAATAACTCCTTTGACAGCAACGTCGCCGTCATAACCAAGAGGAACTGGATTAGGATATACCAGCAAATCACCACAGTTTTCCAGATCTCCTGGTATTGCGTCACTTTGATAACTTAAAAGTCCTTTTTCAGTACCTATAAAAACCTCCCCAGTCACATCATTAATGTTCAACGATGTGATATTATTTGAGAAAATAGGACTATTCTCTGTTGTAAAATGGTTGAGTTGATTTTGCCCATCGGGACTCAATAAATACAAACCTGAACTTTCGGTTCCAATCCACTTTCTATTTGCTCCATCAATAGCGATTACGGTTACCACATCGGTAGCTAGTAAATATTGATAGGAGTTATCTTGTTTAATCAAGATTTGTTGCGGGGTAATGCTTGGTGGATAAAAAATATAAACTCCCTGATCAGTACCGGCCCAAATAGTACCATCTAAATCTTTTTGAATCGTTCTAACTCTATTCGAACCAAAATCAACAACATCATACTCATCATCTGTAGTATTATCAATTGTTCTATTATCATTAAAAACAAGTATTCCTTCCTTCCCTCCAACGTTTTCAAAAATCGTTAGCCACTTATAACCGTTTTGATCAATAATAATATCACCACATTTTGAACTGCTATTTACAGCGCCTGGAAATGTAAATCCTTTCCATTGACCATCCGACTTTCGAACATTTATTACATTCAATGTGCCTGCATTTGAAACCCATAAATTATTATTGTTGTCGAACACAATCCCATGAACCTTGACCTGTCCAGGATTACCAACCTGCTGTGTTAATGTACTATTATTATTACGATAAAGGGTTACTGCCTGACCGTTATTAACCTCCAATAAACCTGGTCCGGATGCACCGACAAAAACATGATTGCTATTTGAAGGGTCGATTGCAATTGAGACATTATCATAAAAATTATAAGTGCCAAAATAGGGTGTTTGAGCAGACAATCCATCATACGTTATCCAGGAGCCATTATCAAAATTAGAAAATCCATTATAGCCATATTGATTCGACCATGTTCTGTTTTTTGGACCATGAGTCATCCATAACTTACCTTCTTTAAATTCAATATCATTACTACCAGAACTAAATGGACCTTGCGGCATTGCCGTAGAGTAATTTCCATTATCACTTAAATACAATCCTTTGTTGTTATCTCCCACCCAATAATTACCATCACGGTCTTTAATAGCAGTTCTAAATGTTGGATCCCAAATCTGATTGAATGATACAACATTATACAAACTCAAATTGCTATCAAAAAACAAGGCTGAATCGTCTGTGACTAAAACCAGATTGTTCTGTGCAACCTGAATATTCTTTAAAGCAGAAAGATTTTTCATTTCTAACGGTAATGAATATCCCCAACTTCCGCTATTATAAGCCAGTAGTGTATCAGCATTTGATTTTGAATAATTGAAAAACAAAACATCATTGTAATTAACCGCAAAAGTAAACGCCCCTTGATTGTTATCATTATAAATTTTTGTCCAATTTGCACTGTTTGCTAAAAGAGGATTCGATTTACTAGCCTGATAAATACCATCCTCAGCAGCAGCATATATTGACAAATTATCAGTAATTACTTGAAATACTTCGGATGCACCATTTGCACCAACATAATAAGTATCCTTTACCTCTTTTCGTTGAAGATCTAATACAACAATCCCAAAACCACAACTTACATAAGCAAATCTTCCATCGATGCTAATTGAATTAATACGTTTATTTCCTGGAATATCTTTTCGCTTGATATCGGAAATATTCACGACTGAATTATCATCATATAACAAATCAATGTTTGTGGAAGAATAGGCAATGACCAGCAAATGATAATTATTCGAATAGGCAATATCTGTAATTCCAAAATCGCTTAGTCCATTTAACTTCGATTTTCTTTCTATTGTTTTTTCTGATAAGTCATAACTATAAAAACCATCATCCGTAGCACAATAAATTTTACCATCTCCTTCAACTACTTTTTTCGCATGAATGTATGGCAAGTGTTCACGCCAGTTCCCGATTTCAAAATTTTGAGCATTTATCCATTTAGGACAAATAAGCATAAGTACGAGTACGAAAGACTTTATTATTCTGCTTAATTGTGTTGCTGTTTGCATAGGCGACTAAATTAATCATATTCTGATTATCATAACATAGCTTTACTTTAGGTTTATCACTGAAAAAAGGAAATAAAAAGTTAATTTTGCACCGCAACTATTTAAGCGTTTCAACTATGTTAAGATCACATACCTGCGGAGAATTATCATTAGCCAATCAAGGTGCAGAGGTTACTTTATGTGGATGGGTTCAGAAATCAAGAGATTTAGGAGGCCTAACTTTTATTGACCTTCGCGACCGCTATGGATTAACCCAGCTTGCTTTTAATATGGATGTTAATGCTGAATTATGTACTGCCGCAAGAAAGCTAGGACGTGAATTTGTAATTAAAGCTAACGGAATCGTGAAAGAGCGCGAAAGCAAAAACACGAAAATTCCTACTGGCGAGATTGAAATAATTGTTTCTTCGTTTGAAATACTAAATGAGGCCATTACTCCTCCATTTACTATCGAAGAACAAACAGATGGTGGCGATGATTTGCGAATGAAATATCGTTATCTCGATTTACGACGTTCGAATGTAAGAGCCAATTTAGAATTGCGCCATCGTATGGCTATCGAAACAAGAAATTATCTGGATGCTCAACGATTTTTAGAAGTTGAAACTCCTGTATTGATAAAATCTACGCCCGAAGGTGCTCGCGACTTTGTGGTTCCGTCACGCATGAATCAAGGTCAATTTTATGCCTTGCCACAATCGCCACAAACATTTAAGCAGTTATTAATGGTGGCAGGATTTGATCGCTATTATCAGATTGTAAAATGCTTCCGGGATGAAGATTTAAGAGCAGACCGTCAGCCTGAATTTACACAGATAGACTGTGAGATGAGCTTTATAGAAAGAGAAGATATTCTTCAAACCTTTGAAGGCTTAGTGCAGCATTTATTTAAAAAAGTAAAAGGTATTGAAATAGGTACACTTCCTCGAATGAGTTATGCAGATGCCATGAAGTACTATGGTTGCGATAAGCCTGACACTCGTTTCGATATGAAATTTGTTGAATTAAATGAGGTTGTGAAAGGCAAAGATTTTAAGGTTTTTGATGATGCTGAATTAATTGTTGGAATTAATGCCAAAGGATGTTCAGAGTATACTAGAAAGCAATTGGATGAATTAACCGACTTTGTAAAGAAGCCACAAATTGGTGCAACAGGTTTAGTTTACGCAAGGGTAAATACCGATAGTACAATTAAGTCGAGCGTAGATAAATTTTATGATGCAGAATCATTGCAAAAATGGGGTGCAGCTATGGATGCTGTTGCTGGCGACTTAATTCTAATTTTAGCGGGCCCTGCAAATAAAACACGAAAGGCGATGAATGAGCTACGATTAGAAATGGGAACACGTTTAGGTTTGCGAGATAAAAATACCTTTAGTTGTTTATGGGTGGTTGACTTTCCATTGCTAGAGTTTAACGAAGAAGTCAATCGTTATTTTGCCATGCATCATCCATTCACTTCACCTCTTCCTGAAGATATGTCGTTATTAGAAACTAATCCAGGCAAGGTACGTGCTAATGCCTACGATATGGTAATTAATGGAGTTGAAGTTGGAGGTGGATCTATCAGGATTTATAATAAAGATTTACAAGCTCAAATGTTCTCTTTACTAGGATTTACAAAAGAAGAAGCGCAGGAGCAGTTTGGATTTTTAATGAATGCATTTGAATTTGGGGCTCCTCCACACGGCGGAATTGCATTTGGGTTTGATAGATTATGCTCTTTATTTGGTGGATCAGAAAGTATTCGAGATTTCATTGCATTCCCTAAGAATAATAGCGGCAGAGATGTGATGATAGATGCACCATCAGCTATTCATGATGAGCAATTAAAAGAACTCGGAATAAAAATATAAGCATAAAAAAAGCGACAATTACTTGTCGCTTTTTATTTATTTGATCGTTATCCTTCGAGAAACTAAAACATTGTCAGTTTGAATTTTCAAGAAGTAATATCCTGCTTTTTTATCTTCGAGATTTATCACATACACATTTCCATTTACATGTTCAGCTTCAATTTCTGCTACCTTATTCCCTAATAAGTCGAATACAGCAACGATTGGATTTTCGTTTTGTGCTTCAGATAATTTTATATTGATAATTCCGTTAGATGGTTGTGGATAGATTGATATCTCACTAATTGTATTGCTAATTCTTGTATTATCGTCTGTTTGACCAAAAGCGCTGATTGAAAAAACGCAAAAGAACAGGATGGTTGCTAGGTAATGTGTTGTTTTCATAATTTCTGAATTTTTAGTTCGCGGCCAAAAGCAATAACCTTGCCGTTATTTATTATTATAGGTATTCATAGTGAGTGCGAGTCCAGCACTAACAAAACTCTTTATCATTTCAACTGCTATTTCTACTCGAGGAACCAGATCGGCACTCTCAGTTGTAGTCCAATGTCCAAGCACATAATCGACCTGTTTACCTTTCGGATAATTATTTCCGATTCCAAATCGCAAGCGAGCAAATTGTTCGGTCTGTAAGCATTCGATGATATTAGTTAATCCATTATGCCCCGCTGCACTTCCGGATGGTTTCATCCTTAATGTTCCAAATGGAAGGGCAAGATCATCAGTTACCACAAGCAAATTTTCTTTAGGAATTTTTAGTTCTTGAAGCCAATACCGGATGGCCTCCCCACTTAGATTCATGTAAGTGGTAGGCTTAATAATATGAACTTGACGACCTTTCAATTTACCTTCTGCTATCCAAACCTTTTTTCCTGAAGTAAAATCAGTGGACAAGGATTTAGCTAATGCATCGGCCACATCAAAACCAATGTTATGTCGAGTGTGGACATAATCGGGACCTATATTTCCTAAACCTGCAATTAGATATTTCATAATTCAGTAAAAATACGAATAGAGGAGCGCTTTGGACACCCCTCTATTGCTATTTTATGAAGCTATATTATTTTTTAGCTGCTTCGGCTGCTTCAGCAGAAACATTACGAGTCATGTTTACGCTTACAATTACGTTAGCTGGCGACTCTAATAAAGTTACTTCTGATAAATTCAAATCGCGAACACGAATTGAGTCACCTATTTTCATAGGAGAAATATCTACTGAAATAAAATCAGGCAAGTTAGCTGGTAAAGCTTTAACCTTTAAACGGCGATACTTCGTTACCAATTTACCTCCCATTTTAACACCTTCAGAAGCACCTGTTAATTTAACCGGAATACTCATCGTTACTGGCTTGTTATCAAATACCTGAAGGAAATCAGCATGAATGATAACATCAGTTACAGGATGATACTGAACATCCTGAATTACACATTGATACTCTTTTCCATCAACTGATAATTTCACCATGTGAACATCAGGAGTGTAAACTAGTCCTTTGAAAGATGATAAATCAGTAGAGAAATGAACTTGTTCTTCTCCACCATAAAGTACACATGGAACCATTTCGCTACCACGAAGGCTTTTTACCTCCTGTTTAGAGATATTCGCGCGCTTTGCTCCATTAATTTCAATCGTTTTCATTTGGGTAATAATTATTCTTTTACAAATAGTGAACTTATAGACTCATATGCATACACTCGCTGAATTGCTTTTGCAAACAAAGCTGATGTAGATAATTGTTTAATTTTTGCTGATTCTTTTTTAAGAGGAATAGTATCACATACTACCAATTCTGTTAAATGTGAATTCTCTACTCTTTCGTAAGCTGCCCCACTCAACACTGGATGTGTACAGAAAGCACGAACTGATGCTGCTCCTGAATCAATTAATAATCCTGCAGCTTTTGTTAAAGTACCAGCAGTATCAATGATATCATCCACTAATATTACATCTCTTCCCTTCACATCTCCAATTACGGTCATACTCTCTATTTCATTGGCTCTTTTACGATGCTTATCAATAATTGCCATATCAGCATTAAAATATGAGGCATAGGTACGAGCACGGTGTACACCACCCATATCAGGTGCACAAATAAGCATATTTGGTAAATCTAAACTCTTGATATAAGGGACAAAAATCGCTGAAGCATCCATGTGATCTACGGGCACATCAAAAAATCCTTGAATTTGAGGTGCATGTAAATCCATTGTCATTATTCTGGTAACACCTGCTGCAGAAAGTAAGTTAGCAACTAATTTAGATGCTATGGCCACCCTTGGTTTGTCTTTACGATCACTTCTAGCGAATCCGAAATAAGGGATAACCGCTGTGATATAATGTGCAGATGCCCTTTTGGCAGCATCAATTAATAATAACAACTCAAACAAATTATCCGTAGGTGAGAAAGTACTTTGGATAATGAACACATCACAACCACGTACACTTTCATCAAAAGACGGAGAAAACTCTCCATCACTGAATCTAACAACTTGCAAATCACCCAAATCGGCACCATAATGACTTGCGATTTGCTCTGCAAGATACTTCGATGCAGTACCACCAAATATTTTAACCTGACGTGCCATAAGTTGATTTGGGCTAGATTTTTAGGGATGCAAAGAAAAGAAAAATATAGGTTAAGTCAAAGTAAATTCACAATCAATTGTTAAAATCCTCAAAAGAAATTTTTAAGATTGCTTGGTACTTGTTTAGTACTTGATCTCAAATGTTTAACAACTAAAACTTAAAAACATTTGGTTAGCCTTAAGTATTTCTCTAATTTAGCCATCCCAAAACAATTAGAAGATAAAAGATTAATTGGTTGTCAATGTTTTAACCACCCCTCTGAATGGTTTAACTTGGCAAAGTCGAAATGTGAGGATGTTCCCTTATGTTACCAAACACAAGCAAAATGTACGACACCGATTTAATCTTGGTTGAGAGGATAAAATAACAAACTGCCCGGGTGGCGGAATTGGTAGACGCGCTGGTCTCAAACACCAGTGATAGCAATATCATATCGGTTCGACCCCGATCCCGGGTACGTAGTTTTATTCTTAATCAACAAATCCTTAGTGTTCAAAATTCGGGCGTTATCAGAAAATCTGTGTCGTGTAGATTTTCATTTTGTGAACATTTATTGATTTCATGTGCTGTTGTGTTTTGTTAAATATTTAACACTTAAACCGACTTATGAAACTATTAAAAAAATCTGTTCCGTTATGGCTTGTTTTAGTGATAATAGCAATTATCAGTGCTGGATCATTACTTTCTATTTGTGCATTTAAATCAACTCATAATAAAGCAGACGAATTAAATTCCTCTGAAAAAGATTGTGGCATTATTCGTTATCGTTCTAGTCGTCATGGTGAATTTACAAGGCCATTATTAATGGCTGACAGTCCGAGTGAAAGTGTAGATTTTCTTGATTTGAAAAGTAATATAATAGAGGCTATTAATGCAACAAGCGCATCCGGTGGAATTAGCTCTGCATCCGTTTACTTCCGTGATTTAAACTCCGGAAGATGGATTTCGATAAATGGATCCGAGCAATATTCAATGGCTAGTATTATGAAATTAGTCACCATGATGTATCATTTACATGTTGATGAAGTAAAGTCAGGTTGGCTTAATCAAAAAATATTGGTCGAAAGAAGTTTAACTGGCGACAATGTCCAAACTCAAGAAGGGCCGCAGTTGATATTAGGAAAAGAATATACTGTGAAAGAGTTAATCACTTACATGATTAAATATTCCAACAATAATGCAACAGCTCATTTAAATTCCTTTATTGATTTTAATGATTATAAATTGTTCTTTTCGGATATTGGATTGCCTTTGCCAGACCCAAAAGCAAGTGATTATACATTAACCAGCGACCAGTGTAGTCGTTTTCTAAGATTACTATATAATTCTTCTGTTTTAACAAATAGAAATTCAGAATTTGCACTTTCTCTTTTAACAGAATCTGTTTATCACGGGGGACTTTTAAGAAACATAGGTGAAAAAGATTTAAAGGTAGCACATAAATTTGGCGAGCGTTTTTATCCCGATGCGAATCAAATGCACGAAACAGCAATTTTTTACAACAATGAAAATCCTTACCTAATTACTGTTTTAACAAACGGAAAGGATACTGCACAAGAAGCTGCGCTAATTGGAAAGATTGGTGCTATTGCTTACGATTATTCAAAGAATAAGCTTAACTAATCAATTTCCAATTTTTCTTTTCGTTTATCAGATTAACTACTTTTGTAATTACATTTTAAAAGCACTTTTAATGCTTTGATAAATTGCACCCGTAGTTTGCTTCGGCAAAAGCTCAGCACGGCGCAATTGGATAGAATGACAAAAGTTAAAGAGTAAATAGAATACTGCACCCGTAGTTTGCTTCGACGAAAGCTCAGCACGGCGCAATTGGATAGAATAGCAGATGTTAAATACTAAATAAAAATACTGCACCCGTAGTTTAATTGGATAGAATGACAGATTCCGGTTCTGTTGGTTGTGGGTTCGAATCCCGCCGGGTGCACCAGTAAGCAAAAAATTAAAATGGCGAAGCCAAGAAATAAAGCTGTTGCGAATTATGCTTGCATGTATAAACTAAGAACTTTTTTCGCTCAACCTTAAGGGTTGTTTTGATTTTTCATTTCTTAA
>JBKCGZ010000161.1:0-3860 GCA_046303115.1 Bacteroidota bacterium
TTAAGAAATCTTTATTTGATGCAAGGATTTTTAAGTATGCCTACTTCTGATTTTTCTATCCAACTAAATCATACCCGATATCATGCAACAGGATTATGGCGACACCTATATCATAATAACAGATGGTGGCATACGCTGGGCATTACTTATTCACCAATATTTGGTAAAGATTATATTCTCCCTATCGTTGGTGCGGGTGTTCAATTATCGAATGAAAATCAACTACAATTTACCTTTCCATTTAACATCACCTACACTCACTTATTTACTAAAAAACTGAGTGTAAGTATGAAGATCAATAATTTTGGAGGCTATAATTATTTTAAATCAGATAGTTTAAATAACAGCGATTGGAGTATCTATCGATTTAACTATAAACGAGGTAGCGTATTGCTTCGCTATTATACCGATCGCTTTGTTGTTTTTACGATGGAAGGTGGAGTAACATCAACTGCTAATTTAGAGGTCAATGACGTGAAGTTTTATCAAAGTCCGAGTATTTACGCAAAAATTGGATTTCAAATTCGCTTTGGTGCACGTCCTACAGCAGCTCCAATTTTAAATTTCGACCCGGGCGAATCTGGCTTCGACCCGAATTACATTGTTGAGTAAACTATTTGTGAGGGATGTTGTTCTGATTATGGTGGTAAAATAAAGTGCGGAAACATTTTAGAAATATCGAATTAAAAGTTGCCTGAAACAAATTCGATAATAATAGAAAATTGCATGTACGGAATTTTACAAATTGTATTTTACTTTAAAATAAAAAAATACTCAAAATAAAACAGGGGGCCACCGAGCCCCCTCCCACAATAAAGTTAAATGATAAAAAAACACAAGACAAATTATAAAAAATCTTAAACATTTGTTGTCGGATATATCGAATTTTAATTTAATAATGAACAACTTAACTTCTTAACAAATCAGAATTACATCAATGAAAAATATACTTATAGCTGGAGGTAGTGGATTAGTGGGGAAGCAATTATCAAAGCTCTTAACTCAAAATGAATATGAAGTTGCATGGTTAAGCAGATCCGCTAAAGCAAAATCTACTTACAAAACTTTCAAATGGAATCCTGAGACAGGTGTAATCGATTCTGAAGCAATCATGTTTGCAGATGTCATTATTGTTTTAGCTGGAGAAAATATCGCATCTGGGCGGTGGACAAACGCTTTTAAGAAAAAAATAATTGATAGTCGTTTACAAGCTGCAACCACCATTTCAAACGCATTAAAAAATCATCCGAATAATGTTAGTCATGTTATCGCGGCATCCGCTATCGGATTTTACGGAAACCGTAACGATGAGTTAGTTGATGAAAACTCTTCAAAAGGAATTGGATTTTTATCAGAAACTACTCAACAATGGGAAGAAGTATATTCATCATTTGATATCCCTGTCACCAATATTCGAATAGGAGTTGTTCTCTCTAAAAATGGCGGAGCGTTATTTGAAATGTCTTTGCCTGTCAAGTGGGGTATTGCATCACCGTTAGGAACCGGGAAACAATACATCAGCTGGATTCATATTGATGATCTTGCTAATTTATTTATGCACGTTATGCAAAATCAATTAACAGGAACTTATAATGCTGTAGCTACGAATCCCGTATCAAATGAGGCATTCACATACGCTTTAAAAAAATCATTATGTAAAAATGCCATTACATTTAATACACCTGCATGGGCAATGAAATTTTTATTGGGAGAAAAAAGTGCCATCGTTTTGGATTCAACTAAAGTATCCAACAAAAAAATAGTAAGCACAGGCTTTTCTTTTAAATATGAATTACTTGAAGATGCCTTAAAAAACTTTTATGGAAAATAAAAAATCAGTAGCTATTCATTGGTTCCGCCGTGATTTGCGCTTACAAGATAATAACGCTTTATATCATGCTTTACAAGGCGACAATCCTTTATTACCAATCTTTATTTTTGATTCTAACATATTAGATAAACTTGAAAATAAAAAGGATGCACGCGTACAATTTATTTATGAATCGTTATCAAATATCCAACAGCAAATTAGAAAATTCAATTCGTCAGTATTAATTAAAATTGGTAATCCTGTTGAATGCTGGAAAAATATTTTAAATGAGTATGATGTAAAAGCGGTTTACACAAATAATGATTACGAGCCCTATGCATTGCAACGTGATCAAGAGATTGAATCATTATTAAACTCAAATAATATCCCTTTTATCACTTTCAAAGACCAGGTTATTTTTGAAAAATCAGAAGTCGTTAAAGATGATGGGAAACCTTATACCGTTTACACACCTTACAGCAGAAAATGGAGAAGCCGTTTGAATGCAGAAGGAATTCCTTGTTATGATTCTCAATCACTATTAAAAAATCTAGTTCCAACCTCAATCGACTTTCCCACTTTAGAAGAAATCGGATTTCAAAAAAGTGATTTACTATTTCCTTCTGATCATTGTGCTGATGATATTATTCAAAAGTATGCTGATCAACGCGACATACCTGGAATTAATGGTACCAGTCGTTTAGGAATTCATCTACGCTTCGGAACAATTTCTATTCGTGAAATGGCGCGCAAAGGACAAATTCTAAGCGATAGCTGGCTAAACGAATTATGCTGGAGAGAATTTTACATGATGATTCTTTGGCACTTCCCACATGTCACAAAAGGCTCTTTTAAACCCCAATATGATTCTATTGAGTGGCGCAACAATGAAACTGAATTTCAAGCGTGGTGTGATGGGAAAACCGGTTACCCGATTGTTGATGCAGGTATGCGTGAGTTAAACACAACAGGGTATATGCATAACCGTGTGCGCATGGTTGTTGCGAGTTTTCTTACCAAACACTTGCTAATCGATTGGCGCTGGGGCGAAGCATATTTTGCCTCGAAACTTCTCGACTTTGATTTATCTGCTAACAATGGTGGTTGGCAATGGGCTGCTGGAAGCGGATGCGATGCTGCACCCTACTTCAGGATATTTAATCCCTATGAACAGACAAAAAAGTTTGATAGCGATTTGAAATATATTCGTAAATGGGTTCCGGAATTTCAAGACTTCAGCTATCCACAACCGATAGTAGACCACAAGATGGCAAGAGAGCGTTGTTTGGAAACTTATAAGCGCGGATTAGGCCGTGATTTATGAGCGAATCACTTCTCCATCTTTTAACTCTACAATTCGATCACTTTTACTTGCAAAGTCATCGTCGTGGGTTACTGCAATAATTGTTTGTCCGTAGTTTTTAGATAGCTCCTGAAAAATATCAAAAACAATTCGTGTATTCTTACTGTCTAAATTACCTGTAGGCTCATCGCCCATAATAATCAACGGATCATTTATCAAAGCACGCGCAATAGCAACGCGCTGTTGTTGACCACCCGATAATTTACTAGATAATTTCATTGCTTGATCACTTAATCCAAGAATTGCTAACTTTTGATAAGCCTTCTCTTCTATTTCCTGATGAGGAAGCTTTCCTAGTTTTAATGCAGGCAACATCACATTTTGCAAACAGGTGAAATCACTTAATAAATAATGAAACTGAAAAACAAATCCGATTTTTTCATTGCGCAATCCAGCTAACTCATCTTTCGACATTTTTCCAGTTACAGCTCCATCAATAATTAATTCTCCAGTATAATCAGTATCCATCGTAGAAAGTACATATAACAGCGTCGACTTACCGCTACCTGACTTACCTACAAGCGTCATGAATTCTCCCTTGTTGACATCAAAAGAAATATTTTTCAAAACCTGGAATTCAACAGGGTCTGTAAAATATTTTGAGATAGACTTTGACTCGAGAATTTTCATTTGCTATTTTCTAAAAATTTCTACAGGATCAATATTAGCCGCTTTTTTTGCAGGAAT
>JBKCGZ010000162.1:0-2362 GCA_046303115.1 Bacteroidota bacterium
GTTTCAGAGATGTCTTTTCCAATTAAAATAATTTCACAAGGATACTTTTTATCTGGTTGTGTATTCGTATACGCTAATAACTTTTGTCCAATTTGTAAATTGTCGATGTCTTTTTCAAAAATATCTAATGCTAAATGTATATCCTGCGGATTTACTAATTCAAATAATACATCTGTAGGACTAGCATATTTTCCAATGTTCACATTTACTTTCGATACATAGCCATCAATTGGGGAATGAATAGCAATTGATCTTGAAATAGTATTCTCTGTTAAGTTATCAGGATTAATTCCGATCAGCAATAATTTTTCACTCAACGACTTTACTAAAACTTTTTGAGATGAGTAATTCATTGTTGCTTCTTGAAATACTTTATCGCTTGAAGCCGCACTTTTATTTAATGTCTCTTGTCGGCTATATTCATTCTGCAAATAACTTAATTTAGCTTTGGCTGTAAGATATTCTTGTTGTAAGGAGATATATTGAGGATCTTCCATCACTGCAATACTTTCTCCTTTATTGATATGCATGCCAGGCAATAGTTTGGTGTATTTTAAATAACCTCCTAAGGGTGCAGAAATACTCACCATGTTTTGTGGTGGGACATCTATCACTCCATTCACTTTTAATAAGCGAGCGATGGCTTGTTTTTCAATCGTTGCTACACTAATTCCAGCATTCTTAACCTGTGCATCAGTTAATGCCACAGTTGATTCATTGCTTGCAGTTTCAGTTTCTGATTGTTTAGTATCGCCACACGATAATAGGCTTAAACAAACAACTATTGAGAGTATATAATTTTTCATGATGATTTTATTTTGAGGTAAGGTAATTTAATTCGTTGATGCATAAATTAAGCTCGTAAACAGCATCGGTATAATTTGTTTTTGTTTGAATAGCATGTTGCATAAGCATAGCCCATTCTAAATAATTGATTTCTCCTAACGCGAATTTTTTAGTTGCATTATCAATCATTAAGTTGTTATCGGTTAATAATGCTGTTTGATAATAATTCACTTTCTCATAAGTAGATTTATATCGTGCAATTGCATTTTCAATTTGTATAGATAAGACTTGCTTCTCATAGTCATACTGTTCTTGATAAATCAACTCCTGAACTTTAGCAGCTCTTATTTTTGCTTGTTGAGTTTGGAAGAATAATGGTAGTCCAATGCCAAATTGTAAGGAGTTAAAGCGTGTATTACCATCGTAAATATTATTATCTGCTCCAGTTCCTCTAATCGTTGTTGAATAATAACCAAAATTCAATTCAGGGAGCAGCAAATTTTTCTCCAACTTCGTTTTCGATTGTGCAATTTGCAACTGTTGTTTAAGTGCATTTAACTGCGGATGATTTTCTATCGCTGATTTAATTTCTGCAAATACAATATTGTTAGTTACATCAGTATAATCTGGAATGTACTTTTCTTTTGCCTGAATAAGCAAATTAAATTTTCCTAATAACTCCGATTGTTTTAATTCTAAATCTTTTAATTGAAATCCGATTTGACTTTTTTGTAGCTCAATATCTTTATACTGTACAAGATCTGTTTCGCCTGTTTCATAGCGTAATTTCGATTTTTGACCGACATTTGAAAATAAACTATCTGCTTCTTTTAAAAGTTGATGTTGTAAATCCAAATAAACAAGTTGATAATAGATATCGCTAATCTCTTTTTTAATGATTGCCTCTTTTAATTTAACTGTCGCTTTACTTTCTTCATAAATTGTTTTTTGAACTAATTTCTGCTTGGAGTAAACCGTTGGGAATTTAAACGACTGATTAATAGAAAAGGAATTATCATTATAAAACGAATTGTACTGACCATATTGCCCATTAATACTGGTATTTGGAATATCGATGCTACTACCAATTAACTTCTTCTGGTAAAAAGCCTGCAAATTGGCAGACTTTAATTCTGAATTATTTTGTAAAACAGAATCAATAGCAGCATTTAACTTAATACTTGTTTGTGCTTTTGCTTGCTCTGATGAAGTAATTAAAAAGAAGGCTGTAATTAAAATTGCAATTGCTGATTTAGTACTTGATTTCTTCGATTGCTGGTTTTCGAATAACATATAAAGGATTGGTATAACAAATAAGGTAAGCAATGTAGCAATTAATAATCCTCCGATTACTACGGTCGCTAACGGACGTTGTACTTCAGCTCCTGCACCATGACTAAGTGCCATTGGTAAAAAGCCAAGTGAAGCAACCAAGGCAGTCATTAATACTGGACGTAATCGATGTTTTGTTCCGTGCATTACTACTTGTAGTAAATCATCAGGATATTCATGCTTCAATCGATTAAATTCTGCTATCAATACAATTCCGTTTAATACTGCCACACCAAACAATGCA
>JBKCGZ010000163.1:0-2043 GCA_046303115.1 Bacteroidota bacterium
AGAATTAAGTCATAATCCTGTATTAGGACATATCACCACATTTGGCGGACATCCCGTTTCGTGTATGGCTTCTTTGGCAACATTGCAAGTTGTGAATGAAGTATTGGCGACTAATAAAATACAAGCATTCGAAGCTATTATTCGAGCAGAGCTAAATCATCCAAAATTAAAATCGATTCAAGGCAAAGGGTTGTTGTTATCAGGAGAACTAAATTCGAAAGAAGAGAATTTTACATTTATCAAAAATTGTATTCAAGATGGTTTGATTACTGATTGGTTTTTATTTGCCGATCATCGGTTTAGAATAGCGCCTCCTTTAACAATTACTGAAGAAGAATTAAGAGATGCCCTTTCAGTAATAAAGACAAATCTCGACAAGCTTTAAAATTCCTTAAAAATTCATATTCGCGAACGTACCTTGCGGCTTCTTATTCGGAATAACTTAATAAATATTTATATTCGTAATTAATCTGGTTTACTATGAACGTACTGATTGTTGAAGACGAACGATCCCTATCTCACGAGATGGAAATTTACCTGACGCGTCAGAATTTCAATTGTGATGTAGCTTTTAATGGAAAAAATGGGACAGATATGGTTCTGTCGAATGAATATGATTTTGTACTACTCGACTTAGGTTTGCCTGATATGGATGGACTAGAACTTTTGAGAGAAGCAAAAAAGAAAAAATGTGAAGCAGCCTTTATCATTTTAACAGCACGTAGTGAAGTAGAAGATAAAATTATGGGACTCGATTTAGGTGCCGATGACTACATTGGAAAACCATTTTCATTAGCAGAGCTTCAAGCGCGCATGCAAGCTATTTTACGTCGTAAGCACGGATTAAAATCGAATGTAATGCAGATTGCAGAATATGAAATCGATATTTCTAATCGTACAGTACAATGCAATGGCAATGCTATTAACTTGACTAAAAAAGAATTTGACTTATTACATTATTTAGGATTACATAAAAACAGAGTGTTGACACGTACACAATTAACGGAGCATATTTGGGGTGATGTATTAGATGATGATTATGAATCGAACTATATTGATGTTCACATTAAGAACTTAAGAAAAAAACTTTCAGCACATGGCTCGGTTGATTGGTTTGAAACAGTAAGAGGTGTTGGCTATCGAGTTAATTTATAAATATGAAATTTTTACCCAACTTCATTAAGAGAAGAAAGTCGCCAACGATACAAACCAAGTTCGCGATTTACAACGGATTATCGAAATTGATAATCGTGTTAGCTTTTAATGCTATTCTTCCCATTATCGTACAGAAGTTGGTTTATGATCATATTGATAAACGTTTAGTTGCAAGATCTGAACGTGTATTACTAACTGTAAAGAAAGGTGGCATCGAAGAAATTACACTAGAACAAGATTGTAGTTTCGAAAGTTATAATATCCTGAAAGAAGAATTTGTTGCCATCTACCCTATCCTCGACCCGAGGAAAATGTCGAGAGATATGGAAATCAACGATGAAGAGTGGCGCTCATCAAACGGCGAAACAATGAAGCATCGTATCATCAAGCGACCGTTCACCTACGACAATCAGCTATACGAATTAAATGTTGGAGAAGGAATTGGTTCTATTGAACAATTAAAAAACACCTTCCAGCAATTCTCGTTTATCATCATGTTGTTTTTTGTATTGGTGAGTTTATTCATCGATCTAGGCTTCGTAACAATATTAATGCGTCCACTAAATAAAATTATGGAGCGAAAATTAAAGCCCGTTCCATCACCTAATAATTTCGATTTTACAAAAGTTAATACAACCACAAGAGAATTTAACAAACTTGATACACGTATTAATGAAATGATGTTGATGTTAAAAGATGCATTTCAGATAGAGAAAGAATTTATCTCCAACGTATCGCACGAATTACAAACGCCAATCAGCATTATTCAAAACCGATTAGAGAATTTAATGATAGAGCATGAATTGAATGAGGAAGTAATGATTAAACTTTCTGACTCACAACGAACGCTCAATCGGATGAGTAAAATTATCAAAGCGCTATTACTTA
>JBKCGZ010000164.1:0-3248 GCA_046303115.1 Bacteroidota bacterium
TTATTACGCTTGCGGGTATTGCGACTTACAATTCATTACCGAAAGAAAACTTTCCTGACATAACATTACCACAGGTTTTTGTGAGTGTGATTTATCCAGGAACATCTCCATCAGATATGGAGAATTTGGTTGCGAAGCCAATCGAGAAGCAGATTAAAGGTGTATCAGGCGTTAAGAAAGTAAAGAGTACTTCTACACAGGATTTCACGAGTGTTTTAGTTGAATTTAATACGGATGTAAATGTTGCGGAGGCAAAGCAGAAAATAAAAGATGCTGTTGATAAAGCGCGTTCTGATTTACCTAACGACTTACCACAGGAGCCAGCGGTTACAGATATTAACTTCAGTGAAATTCCGATTTTATTCGTGAATATTTCAGGCGATATCGAATTAAACAAATTGAAAAAATTTGCTGATGATATCAAAGACCGTATTGAAGGGATGAAAGAAATTTCACGAGTAGAAATGGTTGGGGCGTTAGATCGTGAGATTCAAATCAACGTTGATATGTACAAAATGCAAGCTGTACAATTATCGATGAATGATATTGCCAATGCAGTGAAGTATGAAAACTTAACGATATCAGGAGGAACATTAACAACTGATGGCGTTCGTCGTGTGTTATCTGTTAAAGGTGAATTCAAAGATGTAGAGCAAATCAAGAACATGGTTGTTGGCTCTACCGGTGGTGCACATGTGTATTTGAAAGATGTTGCGGAAGTAAAAGATGCTTTCAAAGAAAAAGAAAGTTATGCTCGTTTAGATGGAAAGAATGTTATCACATTGAACATCGTTAAGCGTTCAGGATATAATCTCATTGATGCGACTGATAAAATCAAGGATTTAGTTAGCAACATGCAGGAAAATGAATTGCCACAAAATTTAAAAATTACTTTAACAGGCGATCAGAGTGATTCTACTCGTACAACGTTGCATGATTTGATTAATACTATCATCATCGGATTTATCTTGGTATTAATTATCCTCATGTTTTTCATGGGAACAACCAATGCGTTCTTCGTGGCATTAAGTGTTCCGCTATCTATGTTCGTAGCGTTTTTAGTGATGCCTACATTAGGCTTCACGATGAATATGATTGTATTATTTGCATTCTTATTAGCCTTAGGAATTGTAGTGGATGATGCGATTGTAGTCATTGAAAACACACATCGTATTTTCGATAACGGAAAAGTTCCAATCAAAAAAGCAGCGAAGATGGCTGCTGGTGAAGTATTCTTACCTGTACTTAGTGGTACCGCTACTACACTCGCTCCTTTCGTTCCTTTAGCATTCTGGAAAGGTGTAATTGGAGAATTCATGTTCTACCTTCCAATCACGCTGATCGTAACACTCACAGCATCCTTGGTTGTTGCATATATCATCAATCCGGTTTTTGCAGTAAGCTTTATGAAACCGCATACCGATGAGCACCTGAAGCCAACTGTTACTAAAAAGATGCGCATGACGTATATTTTATTAGGAGTTGCAGGACTAATCTTCCATTTAGCAGGATCACATGCGATGGGCAACTTTGCCTTCTTAATTATTTTATTAAACTTCTTGAATCATTTTTATTTCCAGAAGTGGATACATGCATTTCAAAATAATTCGTGGCCTCGATTTAAAGAATGGTATGGAAGAAAATTAGTTTGGGCGCTAAACCATATTAAGACAGTAATGGTTGGAACGCTGGCATTATTTATTATATCATTCGTTGCGTTTAACATTCGCTCACCTAAAATGGAGTTTTTCCCGAGTGCAGATCCGAACTTTATCTATACCTACATTAAATTACCTGTAGGAACAGATCAGTTGTATACAGACTCTATCACTAAAATTGTAGAGGAAAGAATTACGAAAGCAATTGGAAAGGATAATAAAATTGTTACTTCTGTAATTGCGAATGTTGCTGTTGGAACGAATGACCCGAATGAATTTGACCCATCGGTTCAAACGAATAAATCAAAGATTACCATAGCATTTAAAAAGTTTTCTGAAAGGAACGGTGAGTCGTCGGCGTTATATCTTGATAAAATCAGAAATGCGGTGAAGGGAATTCCCGGAGCAGAAATTACAGTGGATCAAGAGAAAGGCGGTCCTCCAGTAGGAAAGCCAATCAATATAGAAATCAGAGGTGATAAGTTTGAAGACATTGTTAAAACAACAACGAAGCTTCAAAACTATCTCGACTCACTTAACATCGATGGTGTTGAGCAATTGAAGAGTGATTTTGAATCAAGCAAGCCAGAGATTGTATTTAACATCGATAGAGAAAGAGCTAATCGCGAAGGTATCAGCACAGGACAAATAGGAATGGAAATTCGTAATGCAGTATTCGGAAATGAAGTTTCTAAATTCAGAGATGACAACGATGAATATCCAATTCAACTACGATATAATTACGATCAACGAGTTGATGTTGATGCATTAAACAACTTGAAGATTACCTACCGCGATATGAATAAAGGCGGAATGGTTCGTCAGGTACCGTTATCTGCATTCTGTAATATCTCCTACTCTACTACTTATGGTGGCATTAAGCGTATTAATCAGAAACGTGTCATTACTCTTGGATCAAATGTACTTCGTGATTACAATGAGCAAGCAGTAATCAAAAATGTAGAAGATGAAATTAAGAATTTTGAAAAGCCAGATGGAGTTGAAGTTGTGATGACTGGTCAGCAGGAAGAGCAAATGGAAACAATGATTTTCTTAATGACAGCATTGATGGCTTCCTTCGGATTAATCTTCTTGATCCTTGTAACGCAGTTTAACTCATTGAGTAAATCATTAATTATTCTGGTAGAAGTATTATTCAGTTTGATTGGTGTATTCTTAGGTTATGCAATTACAGGAATGACGATAAGCACCATCATGATGGGAATTGGAATTGTAGCGTTGGCGGGTATTGTTGTTCGAAATGGAATCTTATTAGTTGAATTTACAGAGCTATTAAGAGAGCAAGGTGTGCCAACCTTCGAAGCAATTATCGAAGCAGGTAAAACACGTATGACACCTGTATTACTAACGGCAAGTGCAACCATCTCTGGATTGATTCCTTTAGCTGTAGGATTAAACATCGACTTCGCAACGTTACTTGCATCAGGCAATCCACATATTTTCTTTGGTGGTGATAGTGTTGCGTTCTGGGGACCATTATCATGGACAATGATCTTCGGATTAAGCTTTGCCACGGTACTTACACTAGTACTTGTTCCGGTAATGTACTTGATGATGGAAAAATTAAAA
>JBKCGZ010000165.1:0-2551 GCA_046303115.1 Bacteroidota bacterium
TAAACTCCATCATATCATTATATTCTTGGCGGAAAATAGATGCATCAATAAATCCTAGCCACGATTTAATTTTAAATCCTTGTCGGAAACCAAACTCATACGAAGTACCTCTTTCTGTCGTGAGTGAATCATTTGGATAAATTACTATGCTACCCACTTGCGTACGAATATATTTTTCAGCGATGGTTGGAAAACGAAATCCTTGTCCGTATGCAGCTCTCAAAAATGTTGCTTCCGCTGCCTTGAAGTTTACACCTGCACGCATTAATTGCTGTGGATCAAATTTGATGTTTGAAATTTCACCACCTTCATAGCGATATCCTCCCGATAAATTCCAACGGTTGTATTTAAAATCCGCTTGCACATAGGCGGCGTAATTAGTACTGTTTTGATTACTATATAAATCGCCCGAAACTTTTGTTTTTGATGCTGATAACCCTCCGGAAATAGTCAAACGATCCTTCCAAATATACTGACCTAAGTATTCTCCGTAGGTTAACAATGATAAAGCTTCCTGATTCGTATTGTTTTTATTGTTGGTAGAATAAATACGTCCTCTTAACTTATGACTAAAATTTTTCCCAACATAAGAGATGGATGGATCAACATAGGTACGGGTTGTGGTGTATAAGCTTAAGGTACTTGATGAACCCGAAGTTCCACCATAGGGCTTTAATGCTCCACTTGAATCATCTTGCCAGAATAAAAAGTTGCCTCCTTTCGACAATTGCGAGTTTACGGCTATTCCTGCCGTTAGTCCTGGAACATTTTTAAAATGATATCGCAAATTAAAATTACCACGTACACGTTCTTCGCGTTCTCCTTCGCGATATCCTTGATCGTTTAGATAATGTCCACCAGCTACTAAATCCAACTGACCAATTTTTCTTCTATGTGAAAATTGTCCACCTGAAATCATCTCTGGTCCGCTACCCCACCATTTCATACTTCTATCAAGCGGAGTATCATAAACGCCTGAATAAATTGTAACACTCGACTCTGCAGTGTCCGTTGGCACAACAGTACGCATATTAATTACGCCATTCAAGGCAGAAGAACCAAACAAAGCAGACGATGCACCTTTAATCACTTCTACTTGCCCGATATTTTCTATTGGCAAAAAACTCCATTTCACATCGCCAGCATCACCCGCTAAAAGTGGTAAATCATCTACTAAAACTAGCACACGACTACCAGCTCCGTAACTAAATCCACTACCCCCTCGAATATTTGCTTGTCCGTCGATAACCGTTACACCAGGAATTTGCTCAACAGCAGTTTCCATGGTTGTTTGATTACTATTCTCGATATACTTTGGCTTCAATACTTCCATCGAAACAGGAACCTCTTCAATTCGCTGTGCGTGCTTTCCTGCGGAGATGACTACAGTTTTCAGATCGAATTTCGAGGGAACCATCAAAACTTTCAAGTTAACGGTTGCGTCTTTTTTAATTTCTACCATTGTCTTGTAGGCTTCATAACCGATATATCCAACGGTTATTTCTTGCATACCAACAGGTAACTTAAATTCTGCGAATCCATTAAAATCAACCTGCGCTCCAGCTTTGTTAGGCTTGCTTTCAACTACACCACCCAATAAATGTTCACCTGTTTTAGCATCTACAATTTCTACACGAATTGTTCCCGTTTGTGCAAAGGAATTATTACCAATTAGAAATAACAGAATAACAACAATTATAAATTTAAACTTCATCGTTAATTTTAGTGATTTGTTAGTAAGAATCCATAAATATGCAACCTATTTTCGATTAATAAAAATAATTTTGTGGCATTCGCTCATTAATTTTTCACAACCCAAGCGATATTATTTCAGAGATGATGAACAACGATTTATTTTACAAAATCGCCCTTACATTTATTCCGAATGTCGGTGCGGTACTCGCAAAAAATTTAGTCGCTTATTGTGGCAGTGCACAAGCTGTTTTTGAACAAACTGAAAAAGAACTATTGAGCATTCCAGATATTGGTCCTGTTACCGCCCGATCTATTTTGGAGCAAACCGTTTTTCGCAGAGCGGAACAGGAATTAGAAAGCATTTTAAAAAATGAAATAGATGTTTTATTCTTTACTGATGAAGCCTTTCCGTTTCGACTTAAACAATGCTACGATTCTCCGATTTTGCTCTATAAAAAAGGGAATATCGATTTAAATAAACATCGTTACCTCGCAGTAGTAGGCACACGCAATGCGAGCAACTATGGAAAGGAACTTACCAAAGATTTGATTGATGCATGCATTGATAAAAATATTGTCATCGTTAGCGGAATGGCTTACGGAATAGATATCATTGCTCACCGTCAAGCAGTAAAAAATAATATGCCTACGATTGCTGTGTTCGGCCATGGACTCGATATTTTTTATCCAGCGCAACATAAAGAAACTGCAATGACTATGCTTAACAACGGAGGCTGGCTAAGTGAATACCCATTTGAAACAATGCCTGACAGAGAAAATTTTCCGTCGAGAAACAGAATTGTAGCGGGTATGTGCGATGCCGTTGTGGTAGTAGAAGCAGCAAAAAAAGGAGGTG
>JBKCGZ010000166.1:0-110126 GCA_046303115.1 Bacteroidota bacterium
TTATTCCTTTAGCAATCTAACGGGTGCGAATATCCTTCAATTGAAGTTTGTGTTTAAAAGTGATATTAATCTAACAGCTCCAGGTGTTTCATTAGATGATATTACCTTACAAGGTGTGGTTGGATTAAATGAAAACGATAACAAAACAGAGTTCATTCTATTCCCTAACCCAGCTAACAATAATTGTCAATTAATATTCCCTGCTAATACAAATGCTATCGAATTAATCGATGCTAGTGGTAAAACAATCGACCACTACGAGGTTAACAATGAAACCAGCAAAGTAATTTCAATGGCTAATTATGCCGATGGATTTTACATCTTACGTTTCATCAGTAACAATGGAAGCACAACAAAGAAATTACAATTAGTGCATTAACGAATAATCATTAACTTTTTGCTGCTAATCATTTCTTGATTTTGCAAAGCAACAAGGTATATTCCTGAGTTGAATTGATTGCAATCAATTGTAAATTCTTGAATTCCCTTTTGCAAATTGACAACCTTCTCGAATACACTTTTACCATTTAAATCGGTAATTATCACATTAGCATTGCCTGCTAAAGATGAATTCAACTTGATTGTCATTTGGTCTTTTGCAGGATTAGGATACACCTCCATTTTAAATGATTCAGAAACTTGTTCTTGAAGTCCTACCGTAACAGCTACAGTCGCGGAATAATTAACACACCCATTTGAATCAGTTATAGCCACTGCATATAATCCAGGTTGAAAATTCTTAAGCACCATTGAATTTGCTCCAGGAATAAGGGCATTATTATAATACCATTGATAACCTAAGCCAACTTGAGGTGCAACTAACGAATCCACATAAATGGATATGTTAAATGAATTAGCAGGACTCAATACTTCTACGAATGAATTATAATAGATAGAGTCTGTTCCATTTGAATTGCTTACTACTAGCGCTACAGGATATACGCCAGGCGAATTATAAACCACAACAGGATTTTGTAAATTAGAGGTTAATGGAGTACCACCTGCAAAATACCATTGTCGACTAGAAGGAGAACCTGATGACTGATCCACAAAAGTAACACTCTCTCCACTACAAACTTGTTTATTAAATGCAGTACCGTTCGCTACAGGACTAGCTATACTGACTGCATCAACTCTGATATTATCAAGGTAAACACAATTGCCATAATGTCCTCTGTTTTGAAATGCAATTATTATTTCATTTTGATTTAGGAATGGCGTAAGTGATACAGAATCCATTCTCCATTGATTACTACCTGGAACATAAAAACCAGTTGTATCTCCAGATGTTGCCAGATCAGTATATCCGCGAGCATAAACTTGCGTGAAACTTGTGCCACAATCTGTTGATACCATGACTGCTAACGTATCGTAATAATCAGGACTATATCGAGCGTAAGCAACATCAAACTTAAGAAGTGCATCAGCTATTCCTGCAGTTATAAACCGAGGTGTTATCAATTCATCGCGTCTACCATTTACATCATAACTATAATTATCAAAATAAACTGAATTTAAACTTTGCCCATAGGCACCTGCATTACTACTCAAGTTCCATTTAATTCCATCTTCCCCATCATCCGTCAAGCTCCAATCGTAAGTGAAATTATTCTCAAATCCTTCATTCAATGATAATGCATGAGCAGCAGAAACATGTATATAACCTTGACGAACTATAGTATTACTGCCTGAACTTCCATTCACCAATAAGGAAACTAAATAATCTCCAGGTTGTGAATATGTCACGTTTGGATTTTGTGCAGTTGAAGAAGAAGGGGTGCCACCTTGGAAATACCATTGAACTGATAAAGCTCCGGTGCTTAAGTTTGTAAATTGTATCTGATTGTTTTCACAGATTGATTTTTTATCCGACGTAAAATCTGCAACTGGCATATCGTTTTTATTCAAAGGAGCCTCCCATACACCCTTTCCATAATAAGCTACTCTTAACTTTGACAATCCGGTACCATCATTATAAATCAATAAATCTTTTATCTGCGCAATTGTTGGAAGTCCGCCTGAATAATTTAACCAATTACTCATACTCGAATCGCGATAATAAACACCAGCAGCATTGGCAATATAAATTGCTTCATTTGAGCTATAATAATCATTCACCACATTAATCAAGTTTAATCCTGGGTAATTACTGGTGTAATTCGTCCAGGTTTGACCTCTATCTGCTGATCGATAAATCCTCGAATTGCAAGTTACATAGATAATATTGGTATCGCTTTTCACAACCTCAATTGATGCCGCAACATTAGTTGCATACGGCAAAGTAAAAATGGATATCTGCGGATTGCCCGACTTTGCATCTTCAATACGATAAACTCTTGCATTATCAGTCACCACATAAACCACATTTGCATTTAAAGGATTTGCTTTAATTCCTCGAATAGTATGTCCTAAAGCAGAAACAATACTCCACGTAATTGATCCATTATAAATATTCGTTGAAACACATAATGTATCGCGACCAGCATAGGCTACATTCGTATCAGAAGGACAAAAAGATATTCTTGTATTTCCATCACATTTAACTGGAAGATTGATTGAAACGCTACCACCATTGGGAACTAATCGTCGTCGTTGATTTTCGCTCAAGTAATAAACATAATTATTATGGGTATAATCAAAATCGCATCGTGCACCCCAGTCACCACCGCGATTACACTTCCACGTAGTTAATGAATGAAACAACTCTCCATTATCTTGAGTTCCGATGCTAATCAAATCTTCTCTCGTTTTACTCTGACCAGCATGATAGATTTCTGTCGAAATAATTCCATCACTCTTCGGTGTCCAAAAACTTCCTCCATTCGTACTCAACCAAACACCTCCATCATTCGCTTCCCATAGCTGACTATGATTATAAGGGTTCACGAGAATATGATGCATATCGGTATGAAGATTCGCCCACCATTGCGTTAATTGTGTCCACGTGATACCTCCGTCAGTCGATTTCCAAACAACATGCGAAGCAATATAAACGGTATTCGGATCGTCAGGATCTACACCACATGTAAAATTATAATTCCCTTGGCCACCACCGTTAGCATCGTAACCTGTTAAACTCTGACTTGGATTATGGTAAACAGTCGTAAATGAATTTCCACCATCTGTAGATTTGAAAATAGTTCCTTCGTCGCAATTCATAGCAACGTAAACGATGTTTGAATCTGCAGGACTAACGCCAAGGCGTATACCCTGACCTCCATTTGAGCCAGGAGGTGTTAATCCATTGGTAATTTGAAACCATGTATCACCTCTATCATCAGAGCGAAAAACGGCATCGAACGTAGCTGCGTACAAAGTATTGGTCCCTGCATTTGCTTTCCAAACCATATCTGTGAATTGACCACCAATTCGCTTACAAACCCAAGTCTGTCCTCCGTCATTCGTTTTCCAGATACCACTATTGGTAGCAGCAATCAAAATGTGATGATCATTAGGATCCATCAATAATTCAATGGCCATTCGATTCCCGATCGACGAATTCATTAATGTCCAAGTACCACCTGCATTAACTGTCTTGTAAATTCCGTAACTCGTTCCATAATAATTGGGATCGCCTGTACCAAGGTAAATTACACTATCATTCGTATAATCGATGCAAACAGAAGCACACTGCGCATTAGGAAGTATATCCGTCCCCATTGCAGTCCATGAAGTTCCATTGTTGTTACTCTTATACAACCCACCCGATGCAGTTGTTGTGTACATAACAGAAGAATCGACAGGATGAAATTTGATTTGTGTACAACGTCCTATTCCATGTATTTGTCCACTGACATTGGTAGGAAAAGCAATCGGTCCCTTACACGTCCAGTTACCCGCAATTTGTGCATTTATCTGATGGCTAAACGACAATAAAATAATTATGATAGAAAATATTTTTCTCATGGTCTTGCCTCCTTCCATAATTTTAATTGTTGCTCTGGATAGAGAATCGAACCATCTTCTTGTACGAAAGGAAGCATCATCATTTTCCAATGTTCAAAGCGCTTACAATCGAGTCGGTAGTGCTCATATTTCCGGTCTTTATCGCGACGAAACAAACGTTCTAACCAAGAACCCTTTTCTTTTTCTTCGTTGGCAACAGCGCCTTTCATTCCTAAGGTCTCCTCTTCTTCCAACGGAATAACCTTACCTTTCCAAAATGCATCATAAGCCTTTTGTGCTTCAAAATAGTTGGCGGTAGAGTCATCCATCATTTTTATCCAATAAGGATGTTTAGCATAATTTAAATTGGCCGTTTGACCATATCCTTTGATAGATATAAAACAACCGAGTAGAAGTATTAGCAGAAATCGCATTCGATATTTTTTTTTCAAAAATAACATTAATACTGATGTGATTTTTATGATAAATAAAAAGCCCCAACAATTAATGTCGGGGACCTCTTATTTTATGTTGTTTATACTGCTTATTGAATAACCACGTTCGCTTTTTGAGAAGCAGATGATGTTTTTAATTGAATTGAATAAACTCCTTTAGATAAATCAGAAGCATCAACAATTAAATGTTCTGTATTAGAAGACAATTGAACAGGAATTTGCTTTACTAATCTTCCAGAAACATCTAGAATTTTAATTAGCGCATCCCCAGCTCCTAATCCGTTTACTAAAATGTTTAATTGTCCACCCTGACTCATCGGATTTGGATACACATTAAACATATGATCCGCCTGTTGACCACTTAATCCAGAGGCTGTACGGTTCACTGCATTTGAAATCATTGTACAACCACCCATAGTAGAAGTAAGCAATGTGTAAATCCCATTTTGTGTAGGTGTGAAGCTAGTTCCTGTTGCTCCTGGAATTGGCACTCCATTTAAACACCATTGGAAAGATGCTCCTGGATAATTAACTACTAAATCATTTCCTACTAATTGGATTTCCGGACCTGTGACATAAACATTGATAATTTTATTCGACACACCATTTACAGGACAGAAATTATCTTTTGCAATAAATTCAAATGAGAAAACTCGTTGATGTTGCAAACAGCCATTGCTAAATCCAGCATGCGAACAATTCGTAGGGAACGTTAATGAAACTTGATTGAAAAGGTTAAAATTGTAAGGAGTTGGAGTATTCAATACACCACATGGCTGAATTAAACAACCTTGTGTGAAGGAAGCTCCTAAATGAAGACTGCTTGCGCTTAAATTAACCGATTGAAAACCGCCACCAGTTAAAGTATCAAAATCAGTTACAGAAAAATTCATTCTTAACGTATCACCAGCAAGTACAGTTGTATCAACCACAGCTGAACCACCAAAGATAGGTGCATTATTAGACGAAGTATTTAAAATACTCATCTGGATTTCTCTAAAAATTTCAGCCGTTTTTACACCACATTTATAAGATGTTACTTTTGTAACTGTTACGAAAGTTCCAATATTATAACATTTGAAATTTATCAATCCCGAATTAATATCCATAATTGCAGGAATATTATTAGGATTTAAATTACTACCTGGCAATGGAGATAAATAAGAGTATCCCGCATTAAACGGATAAGGTGTCCCTGGAAAAGAAAATCCATCAAGTGGTTCAGCCCAAGTAAAAGTCAACGAATCTAAGTCAGAATCAATAGCAGCATGGCTATAATTAATCGATTTTCCTGACGAAAAACTATATGTAGGCTCATTTAAAAATACTGGCGAATTATCTAAAACGGAAGATGCCGCCATTCCGTTAAATGGATACATAAAGGATCTCAACTGAAAACTACCAGAACCTGCCATTGACAAATTAGATACAGTATTCCTACAGCAATCATTATAATAAAAATACCATCCCGCAGCTGGCGGAACTGCAGTACCGTAATTTACTGGACTAGATTCATAAATTAGCGCTTCTACAGCACCTGGATTATTTTGCGGATTACCGCATGTGGGACAACCTGGTCCTGTTGGACTCAAATCAACTGAACCTACCTTATAACATACAATAGATGTTGAAGGTGAGTTTGAAAGCAAACTAAGTGAATCAGGGCCGGGCACACCATTACAGTCTCTGTATAATTTTACTTTAAAAATAAAATTTTGATTGCTATCAACTCTCCAAGTAATTTCCCCGCCAGAGACATGGGACGCCAACAAGGCAGTCGAGAAGAATAATAACGTAATAAGTGTGATTGTAATTTTTTTCATTTTGGTTAGTTTAGGTACACTAAAGATGCAATTAAATTCGAAATGGTTGCACTGAGTAAAAAAATCCGCACTTCTTTTCAGAAATGCGGATTTTTAACAGATTTTATTGCTTAGGAACCGAAGACCTTCTTTAACAAGTCACTGGTTCGGGCAATAGGGTCTTTTCTGATTTGCAGCTCCTCCTCGGCTACCTTTATGAATAATCCGTCAATGGCTTTTTCAGTTGCGTATTGCACTAAATCGGGATTTACCTTTTCAACGAATGGTATTTTATTATACTTCGTAATAACCAACTCCCAGTTTTTGGTAGCTCCTACTTTATCTAATGATGTTTTTATAATTGGCTTGAAGGCCTCAACCAACATCGCTCTCGATTTCGCTTTCAAATATTCGGTTCCCGCATTATCAGCCCCTTTCACGATATTAATTGCATCAGAAATGGTCATTTCCGAAATTACTTTGGTGAATATGTCTTTTGCAGATGAACCTGCATCTTCAGCGGCACGATTAACAGATAAAATTACATCATCGCATTCTTTGTTTAAACCAATGCTTCGTAATTTATCTTCAATCTTCTTGGCATCTGGAGGAAAAGGGATTTTGATTTTAGGATTTCCGAAATAGCCATCCAATTTCGATACAGTTGCTGATCCATTCACAGCTCCTTTACTTAAGGCTTCTTTAAGAGCTTTACCTGCTTCTTCTTCAGTAAAACCTTTAGGAGTTGATGGCAATGTAAGTTTCTTTTCTGCTTTCTTTTTTAAATCGTTAAAATTTTGCGCAGATACAGAAACGACTATTAAAAGGAATACCAGCGAGCATGTAATAGTTTTCATATTTTGATTTTAATCTAAAACGTAAGAATTGCAATATTAATATATAGCTGCTTAAAAAGAGTTACTAAAAATTATTATTCCATAAAAAAGGGACTTGCGTCCCTTAACTTTTTACAAATATGATTTCAAAAACTTGTTACTTCTATTACTTTTTAGTTTTCGAAGAGCACCTTCCTTAATCTGACGAACACGTTCTCTAGTCAATTGTACTTTAATACTGATCTCATCCAGCGACATGTTATGTGTATATCCGATACCGAAAAACATTTTTACAATCTGAACTTCTTTAGGTGACAATACATTTAAATAACGATTGATGTCTTCTGTCATTGATTCCTGCATCATTACAGTATCTGTATTAACAGAATCGTTTCCATCTAATATATCCAATAGGGTACTACTATCTTCACTAGTATCAAGCGGTGCATCAAAAGAAACTGGCCTTGCTGAAACACGCATCACATCATTAATATGATTAGTTGAAAAATTTAAAACCTGTGCTAATTCTTCTGCGCTTGGCTCTCGCTGAAAATCTTGTTCTAATTTTGAAAATGACTTACGAACTTTATTTAGTGTCCCTATCTGATTCAAGGGCAAACGGACTAAACGAGATTGCTCAGCAATAGCTTGTAAAATACTTTGACGAATCCACCAAACTGCATAAGAAATAAACTTAAATCCTTTAGTTTCGTCAAATCGCTGAGCCGCTTTAATTAAACCCAAATTACCTTCATTAATAAGATCGGGTAATCCGAGTCCTTGATTTTGATATTGTTTGGCAACAGAAACCACAAAACGTAAATTAGCTCTTGTCAAACGATCAAGCGCATCAGCATCTCCATTTCTGATTTTCTGAGCTAACACCACCTCTTCTTGCGGGGTTATCATTTGCTCTTTACTAATGTCATGAAGGTACTTTTCTAAACTAGCACTTTCCCTGTTTGTGATGGATTGGGTAATTTTTAGTTGTCTCATGGTAAGGGTATGTTAAGGGTTAGAATTATTCTGTAAAAAACTACACTGCAACTATTGACTATCAGTTAGTGCGAAACGAGATACTAAAGTTGCAACAGCTTTCAAACGAGTCATGAAGAATAATATTTTAACAATTATTAAAATACTTTGCATAAATCATCTTTTCACTCAATAAAACACACTCATTAGCGTTTTTGTTTTGATAATTTGAATACCTTCGTTGTAATGAAAAAACACACCTTTTACTTTCTTTTTTTAATGACTATTCCACTCTTAGGAATGGCGCAAAAAAAAGCAGAACAAAAAAATCCACTGATTCAATTTTCAGGAGTAGTTGTCAGTAGCGATTCATTACAACCAATTCCTTACGCTGCTGTGACAATTCACAAGTCAGGCAGAGGAACAATAACCGATTTCTATGGCTTCTTTTCTTTCGTTGCAAAGAAAGGCGACACTATCGATTTTCATTATATCGGATACAAGCCAGTATTATTTATTATTCCAGATACCTTAAAAGAAGATCGATATTCACTGATTCAAGTCATGAATCGTGATACCATCTTATTGAAAGAAGCCGTTGTTTACCCATGGCCGTCAAAAGAAGAATTCAAAAGAGCTTTCTTAGAACTTAAAATTCCCGATGATGATTTAAAAAGAGCTGAAAAGAATTTACAGCTTGCAGAGATTAAAACTATTCAGGAAACGGTGGCCTATGATGGTGCTATTAATTACCAATATCAATTGCAGCAAAAACAATCCAAGCTATACAGCGCTGGACAATATCCTCAAAACAATTTATTCAATCCAATTGCCTGGGCAGCTTTTATTAAAGCCTGGAAAGATGGTAGCCTGAAAAAGAAAGACGAACCTAAGATTGATGATTAAAAGAATGATTCGCCAGTTATCCTTTTTCAGAGTTTTCTTCATTAGCCTTCTAACATTATTAGCTAGTAATGTTAAAGGTCAAGATGGGATTATTAAAGGTTTTGTTAGCGACTCCTTGCGTAAGCCAATCGAGGCCTGTAATGTTTCTATACAAGGAGAATCAAACGGAACGATTACGGATACTCGCGGTCGTTATGAATTAAAAGTTACTCCTTACAAAGAATTAACTGTTGTATATAGTTTTTTAGGATTCGCTCCACAGAAGTATACTATCAAATTAACGCCGGGAGAAATAAAAGAACTGAATGTTCAACTGCAATCAACCGTAAAAATGTTGGGACCAGTAAATGTATCTGGAGAGAAAAGCAGGGATTTATTAATGACCCCTATTCAACCTAAGACATTAGAATTAATGCCAAGCGCGAGTGGGAACTTTGAGGGCTCGCTAAAAACATTCCCTGGTGTTGTATCAAACAATGAACTATCATCTACCTATTCTGTTCGTGGTGGTTCGTTTGATGAAAATCTGGTTTATGTAAATGATGTAGAAATCTATCGTCCATTTTTAACGCGTAGTGGACAACAAGAAGGTTTGAGTTTCATCAACTCCGATTTAATTGCCAATATCAATTTTAGCTCTGGAGGATTTAACGCGACGTACAGTGATAAGCTATCATCTGTACTTGATATTGAATATCGAAAACCTGAAAGCTTTGCAGGTTCTGCTTATGTAAGTTTTTTAGGAGCGGGATTTCATCTTGAAGGAATATCAAAAAATGAAAAGTTTACATGGCTTACTGGTTTCCGTCAGAAGTCAAATCAATTTTTACTAAAGAACTTAGACACTCGCGGAGAATATCGCCCATCGTTCACCGATTTACAATCTTTATTCAATTATAAATTCACAGACCGCACTTCCCTATCCTTCTTAGGTAATATTTCCATCAATGACTATCGAGTAATTCCAACAACACGTGAAACTGAATTTGGTAATATTAATGAAGCACTAAAGTTTACTGTTTACTTCGGAGGACAAGAACAAAACGCCTACTCTACTTCGCAAAGCGCATTGACATTAAACCATCGTGTGAATGATCATTTAAATTTGAAATTTATTGGAGCAGGATTTATCACGAAGGAAAAAGAATTCTTTGATATACTTGGTGAATATTTCATTGATGAGTTAGACAAAGATTTAGGATCATCCAACTTTGGTAACGTTGCCTTTAACAGAGGTATTGGTGCATTTCTGGACCATGCAAGAAATGAATTACAGGCAAGTGTAACTAGCTTTGAACATAAAGGAACGTATGTTCAGTCGAAGTATAACTTTAAGTGGGGAGTAAAAGCGCAGCACGAAGAAATAAGTGACAATATTGACGAATGGCAGTATCGTGACTCCGCCGATTTTTCAATTGTACATCCGCAAGACAATCCAGGCGACTCTGTTGATTTTACCCAACAGATAGTATTGAATAATGTGATTAAAAATAAAATTAATTTAAATTCTAATCGCTTTAGCGGATTTTTAAATAGTACATGGCAGTTAGATAGCAGCTTTACATTACTTGCCGGTGTTCGTGCAACCTATTGGGATTTTAATCAAGAATTAAATATTAGTCCAAGAGCATCGATTGAATACCGACCTAAAGGCAATAAGTATTTAAAACTAAGAGCAGCTAGTGGAGTGTATTATCAACCTCCCTTCTATAGAGAACTAAGAGGGCTGGATGGAAAAATCAATCCTGATGTTAAGGCACAACAATCCATTCATTTTATTGTTGGTGGCGACTATCAATTTTTATCATGGGGACGAGAATTTAAATTAACGGCTGAAGCTTATTACAAAAAAATGAGCAACTTAAATCCATATAAATTGGAGAACACGCGATTACGTTATCTGGCTAAAAATAATGCCAACGGATATGCAACAGGGTTAGACTTAAGGGTAAATGGAGAATTTGTCAGTGGTATAGAAAGTTGGGCTTCATTGTCATTCTTAAAAACGGAAGAAGATTTAAATGATGATGGCTATTATAAATACTATAATTCAGAAGGTGATTTAATTGTTCCTGGTTATACTTACAACAACATTGCTGTAGACAGTCAGTTTGTAACACCAGGAAATATTCCCCGCCCTACCGATCAGCGTGTGACTTTTAGTTTATTCTTCCAGGACTACCTACCAAAAAATCCAACCGTTCGTATGCACATGACGTTAGTATTTGGAACTGGATTACCATTTGGCCCTCCGGGAAACGATCGTTACAAAGATATTTTAAGAGCACCAACCTATCGAAGAGTTGACATAGGATTTTCTAAGATTCTTATTGATGAAGACAAGCCAAACACGAGCCGTTTAAAAGTAATCAGCAAGTTGAAATCGTTATCCTTAAGTTTAGAAGTTTTCAATTTATTACAGGTAAGCAATACCATTTCATACACATGGATTACCGATGTTACGGGTCGACAGTATGGAATTCCAAATTACTTAACCTCGCGATTACTGAACTTAAAATTGCAAGCTAAATTTTAAAGCGTATGTCGAATAAGAATAAAGGCAAATCAGGATTAGTTTATTCTACCAATCCGAATTTTCAATATCAGGAAGAAGAAAATAATCAAGAAACGTTACCACCGCAACAGCAATCATTAAAAATCTGGTTAGAACGAAAAGGCGGTGGAAAAATGGTGACAGTTGTAAAAGGATTCATTGGTTCTGATGATGATTTAGAATCTCTTGGCAAAATGCTTAAAAGTAAATGTGGTGTTGGCGGAACAGCGAAAGATGGAGAAGTTTTGATTCAAGGTGATCACAGAGAAAAAGTACTTGCATTGCTTATTCAAAACGGATATCAAGCAAAGAAAGCTGGTGGGTAATTTATTTTAAAACTACCTGATAGAAATTATGTTGCTCCAGCCCTTCATAATTTTTAATAGAAGAAAAACAAAAAGCGTTTTTAGAAATCCACGAAAGAGATTCAATATATTGTTTCTTTAAGTTGATTACTGTTGATAAGTCGAGACAATAAGACTTCTTGTTTTTCACCACTTTTATAATGATTACTTCAGATTCTTTTTCTTCGTAAAACGCACTTGAATAACTAATAATATAATTGGTTGATTTATTTGGCAAATAACCATTACTCCCTTCATCATAAGAGGATAAATCCTGTATCATATCACCAGAATTTATATCAATTAAATTGGTAGTTGAATAGGCTCCGTTAACATCTACAGTACTTACAATTGCTAAATTTAATTTAGGAATCATTCCCCAGTATGAAGGTAACACGCCATTAATTATTGTTGTATCACCTTTAACATTTTCCTGCTCACCTTCGATTTCTTTCGAAGAAAATAAATAGTAAAAACTATTACCCTTGATTATAAGTTCAGAATCGGATACGACATTTATTGCTGGATAATTAGTTGTTGTATCAACGAAAAATTCCGCTTTGCTCATAAGCGAAGTAAATTGAATTGAATCAATAGAAAAAATAGTAAACGATTTATTATCGGCTTCAATTAACTCATCTCTGTCGATATCCAAATCAATTAATACAGGATCATTTTCAAAAAGGCAAGTCGCATCAAGTCTTAATGAAGAGTTATTTCTTCGCTGACTAAATGCAAATGAATTAATCAGCATTAAGAATAAAAAGACAATACTAATTTTTCGATGCATCAATGATTTGCTGATAACACCTTTCATAAAACGGCATAATATGATGAATATCGAAAGCCTTAGCTTGCTTCAATGCGGCTTGCCTGAACTCTGCTAATTTTTTATCATCGGTTAAAATAGCAAGTGCATTCGCAGCCATATCATCAACATCACCAACGTTACTCATATAACCAGTCACACCATTAATATTTAACTCTGGCATGCCACCCGAATTGGATGAAATAACAGGAACCTGACAAGCCATGGCTTCGAGTGCAGCTAATCCAAAACTTTCCGTTTCCGAAGGCATCACAAACAAATCAGCAATAGATAACACCTCTTCTACCATTTCCTGCTTTCCTAAAAAGCGGACATCATTATAAAATCCTTTCTCACGAGTAAGCTCTTCAATTTTATGTCGCTCAGGACCATCACCAATCATGATTAACTTAGCAGGAATCTTTGAGCGAACTCTGTCAAAAACTTCCACTACATCTTGCACCCTTTTAACTTTTCTAAAGTTAGAAGTATGAACAATTAGTTTTTCATTATCAGGAGTAATTGCTTTTCTAAAATGATCCTTTCTTGACTTAGCAAATCGTTTTAAGTCAATGAAGTTTGGAATAACTTCAATGTCTTTACTAATTTTAAAATTAGCATAGGTATCACGTTTCAAACTTTCAGAAACCGCAGTAACACCATCAGAATGATTAATAGCGAATGTTACAACAGGCTCATAACTTGAATCCTTACCAACAAGGGTTATATCGGTACCGTGAAGCGTTGTTACAATCGGCAAATACAAACCATGTGTTTTTAAGATCTGCTGCGCCATATAAGCTACAGACGCGTGCGGGATCGCATAATGTACGTGAAGAATGTCTAACTTTTCATGTAATGCTACATCGACTAATTTGCTTGTTAACGCAGATTCGTAAGGTATGTAATCAAATAAAGCATAAGGTGTCGCGGTAACTTCGTGATAGAAAATGTTCTCCTTAAATCCATCTAAACGAACTGGCTGACTATACGTAATAAAATGAATCTGATGACCTTTTTCTGCGAGGGCCTTTCCCAATTCAGTAGCGACTACTCCACTACCACCAAAAGTTGGATAACAAACAATGCCTATATTCATAAAACAAAGTTAAATAATTAAGTGAGAAAAATGTCAACAATAAGAAGTGACAAATGTTTCTTCTACTTTGAAAATGCTTTGTAGAAAATCTCCATAATATCCGTTCGGACATTCTTCTTTGCTAGCATCGTATTTTCAGCATCTGGATAAACCCTGTTCGAAAGAAACACAAACAAGAAATCATTCTTCGGATCCGCCCATACGCATGTACCTGTAAATCCTGTATGTCCGAAGGTCATTTCTGAAGCACTTCTCGCTGCCGGACTCGACTTTTCTTTATTCATTTCCGCTTTATCAAAAATTAATCCTCTACGATTACTTGTATTAGGTCCTGCTTGCGTAGTGAATAACTGAATCGTTTCTTTTTTCAAATAACGTTTCCCATCATACGATCCACCATTCATTAACATTTTAAATATAATAGCTAATGACTCTGCATTAGAAAACAAGCCTGCATGTCCTGCTACACCACCCATCATTGCTGCACCTGGATCATGGACAGTACCACGCACAACGCATTTGCGGAATAACTTATCATCTTCTGTTGGAGCGATTGTATTGATATCCGTTTTTTCGTGAGGATTAAATTGCATTTTCCATAAGCCCATTGGCTTATAAAAATTATTCGTTACATATTCATCAATCGAAACTCCGCTGATATGCTCAATGACTTTCTGTAAAATAATCATGCTTAAATCAGAGTATACCATATTGCCAGGGGCTTTCACTTCGGACTCAATGATCTGTTTCCACATTTCTGATTTATAATTATCGCTGATGTATAAACTATCTGCAACCTTAGATGAAAATCCTTCCGACTTTTCCTTCTTATAAATACAAGAGTCTAAACCGTATTCACGCTCTGTACTTTTCCAAAATGCGATGAAGGGTTGTAAGCCTGCTTCATGCATCATTAACTGACGGATGGTAATATCCTTTTTGTTTGTATTCTTAAGTTCTGTTAGATATTTACTTGCTTTCGCATCGAGATCTAATTTGTTTTTCTCATATAAATGCATTGCGCACAAACTTGTTGAAGCTACCTTGGTTATTGATGCAATATCATACAAATCACTATTGGCAACTACATGCGTACTATCATAAGTGAAATGCCCGTATGATTTATCGAACACCACTTTATTACCTACAGCAAACAATATCTGACATCCAGGAGTTACCTTACTTTTAATTGCACTATTGACAATTGAATCAATCGAATTAAATTTCGACGAATTAACATTCAATGCTTCAGGAAAAGTATAACTATAAACATCATTTGTGGCTGACTTAATTCCGTCGCCAATACAAACATTATCCTCAATAGAAACTGAAAGATGTCCATTAAAAGAAGACGCTCCAAATATTTTCTGAGCCGTTAATTGTACAGGGTAATAAGTATCTTCAAATCCTTCAATCAATACTTTTACATGATCCGTCTTTTTTAATTTAGATAACACATAGGCATTACCGAAAACACATAAAATGGTATTATGCTGACTATTTAATTTCTCTACAGCCTCTAATACATCCGAAGATAAATTATAGTTTTTATGAGCATGGATTGTTGTATTATGAACACTTACAATGACACGATCATAATCTTTTAACTTAGTGATCAGCTTATCCAACTCACGACTTGATACATCACGTTGAAATGCGAAGCAATCAACTTTTGCATACTTCAACAATTCAGATTGAAACACATTGTTGACGGTATCATTTAAAACGATAGACGCTATTTTTTGATTCTCATGAATTCGAATTGGAATTATATGATTGTTGTTTTTCAAAAGTGTTACTGCGTTTTCATATAAAGCATATGATGTGTACTCGGAACTTGAATTATTTAAATCCTCTATTAGGTTCGCTAGATTAATAGGGGTATAATTATTAAGTCCTGTCCAGTACTTAGCCATTAAAATTTTACGAACGCGATTATTTAAATCTGACTCCGCAATTGTGCTATCAGCGACTGCGCTGCTAATTCTTTCAATACCTTTATCGATGTGATCAGAATATAACAACACGTCATTACCAGCAAGGAATGCTTTTAATTCTAATTCACCTGGCTCGAAATAATCAGCTACACCTTTCATATTTAATGCATCGGTAAAAACTAATCCATTAAACCCTTCATTGCCTTTTAATAAACTATCTACTACTAATGGTGATAAGCTACATGCTTTTTTACCCATAGAATCTAGAGCAGGAACATACAAATGAGCCACCATCACCGAAGCAACTCCCTTTTTAATAAGTTGACGAAAAGGATAAAGCTCTACCGAATCAAGCTGTAAAGAATCGGCAGTTACCAATGGTAAAACATAATGTGAATCGGTACTTGTATTACCATGACCCGGAAAATGTTTTGCGCAAGCTAATACATGTTCTGACTGCATGCCCAACATATATTCCATTCCAAACATTGTTACCTCTTCACGACGTTCACCAAAAGAACGATTGCAAATAATAGGATTTGAAGGATTTGTATTGATATCAACGGATGGTGCAAAATTAATTTGAATTCCTAGTCGTTTACAGTTTTGAGCTATCGCCTTCCCCATTACATTTGCTAAGTATGGATTTCCAGATGCGGCAAGTGTCATTTGTCGTGGATATCTAACGGTACTGTCTAACCGCATTTGCAATCCCCATTCGCCATCAATTCCAATCATCAATGGTATTTTTACTTTAGCTTGAAGATTATTGGTTAAAACAGCCTGGCGATAAGGAGTTCCTTTAAAGAAAATTATTCCACCTAATTTATACTTTGAAACTTTCTCTGCAATATCTTTCTCATAGCCAGCATCTCGGTTAGAAAAGACATTAATCATAAAAAGCTGTCCTACTTTTTCATCAGTCGACATTGTTGCAAGGACGGAATCTGCCCAATGCGCACCATCAGCAGAATAATAAGCCGGAGTATATTTTATTTTTTGAGCATAAATAGCATTAACTGACCAACTCAGTAAAAGGAAAATAAAATATCGAATCCTCAATGTAAGGCGTGTTAACTAATTAAATACTGAATAGAAAACTTAATTCATTAAAATTTATTGTTCTCCTTCTATCAATTGTTTAGATCGCAATTGTTTGTATTCTTCTCTACAATTTTTGCAGTAGAACCAATCGCTCGTAAATGTTGTTGCTTCTTCTCTTCCACAACTATCACATTGCCGCATTGATTCCGTTCGTTGGTAGTGAAGTTTATTGATATGATCATCAAGATGAATTGGAGGATAATCAAAAAGATTAATTTCTTCTAATAATCGAGGATGAACAGGATAAAAACCATTGTTACCTTTTACATCAACCAAAACTACACGTTTGCCCATTGAGCGAAGCTGTTTAATCAATGGTTGATAATCGATGTCGCCTGCTAGAATACAAGCCACATCAAATGATGTGTTTTGATAGGCCATTGATATTGCGGTTGTAGCTAATCCAACCTCTAAACAATTTTCTCTTCGAGCAGCTACTTCTTTATTTTTGAAGTCATATTCGTAAATTTCAGTGTTGTAGTTACAACGCTTCGCTAACATTTCATAAAACTGACGTTCGCGTAAATTATCATGCCCAGGTTTATTTATAGCAATTGTTCCAAAGTAATAAGTACGCATCAAATCTACCTGAACATCAGCTGCTATTCCAAGCTGCTCCTTAACTAATTTTGGTAATGCTCGATAATCTAATTCGAATTCGGTGTCATCACAAAGACTTAAAAGGTAAGGGCGCACATGGTAAAGCCATCCACCATCGATAAATAACATTGCTTTCATCATAAATGTAAAAATAGGAACAGATTAAAATCAAAAATTAATAAATAATAAAGAATGATTAACAGGTTTTTAAACATTAAACAGCCACCTGAAAATCTCTTAAAGCATCATTCAAGGAAGTTTTCTGATCAGTACTTTCCTTTCTTTTTCCAATAATTAATGCACAAGGTACTTGATATTCTCCAGCAGGAAATTTCTTTGCATAAGAACCGGGAATAACAACAGATCGAGAAGGAACAACACCTTTATATTCGATAGGAGCATCACCTGATACATCAATAATCTTTGTCGACATCGTAAGTACCACGTTAGCACCTAGCACAGCTTCTTTCTCTACACGAACTCCTTCCACAACTATTGATCGTGAACCTAGAAAACATCCATCTTCTATAATTACTGGTGCTGCCTGAACAGGTTCTAACACCCCGCCTATACCCACTCCACCGCTTAAGTGAACGTTCTTACCTATCTGAGCACACGAACCCACAGTTGCCCAGGTATCGACCATCGTACCTGCATCAACGTAAGCACCTATGTTTACATAAGAGGGCATCATAATAACACCCGGCGATAAATAACTTCCGTAACGAGCTATTGCATGAGGAACAACACGTACTCCCTGGGCAGCGTAATTATTTTTAAGAGGTATTTTATCATGAAATTCAAAAGGACCAACTTCAATGGTTTCCATTTTCATGATTGGGAAATACATAATAACTGCTTTCTTAATCCAATCGTTTACCTGCCATCCATCCTGAACAGGCTCTGCCACTCGAATTTTTCCTTCGTTCAATAAGGCAACCACACTTTTTACCGCATCTTGCGTTTCCTGTTGCTGAAGTAGATCACGGTTCTCCCAAGTCTTCTCAATTATCGCTTGTATTTCTTTCATTTGTCTTGATTAGTAAAGTGGCGCAAAGTTATAAATAAGAACAGAACTTATTACCTTTGCAACATGGGAAGAATTATGGCCATTGATTATGGAAGCAAGAGAACAGGATTGGCTGTAACGGACCCCTTAAAAATTGTTGCAAGTCCGTTGGATACAATCGCAACCCATTTGCTGGTAGACTTTCTAAAAGGCTATTTGGCAAAGGAAGAAGTGGAAAGTATCGTCATCGGTGATCCGCGTCGATTGAATGGCCAAATGTCGGAGACCACCCACCTGACCAATCAGTTTGTAAACAAGCTAAAAAAAGAAATCCCGACCATTAAAATAGTTCGAATGGATGAACGCTTCACTTCTAAAATTGCAGAGAAAAGCGTTTTGACCATGGGTCTACCGAAGATGAAACGACAAGATAAGTCGCTGATAGATAAGGTAAGTGCCACGATTATTTTACAAGATTATTTAAATACAATTGCTTAATAAAAGATTATGATTTACCCTATCGTTGCATACGGAGACCCGATTTTAAGAAAAGTGGCAGAACCTATTTCAGCCGATTATCCGAAGCTAAATGAGATTATTCAAAATATGTTTGATACCATGCGCCGTAGTAACGGAATCGGATTAGCAGCCCCTCAAATAGGCCTTTCGATCCGACTTTTTGTGGTTGATGCTACGCCTTATGAAAACGACGAACGTGACCTTGATGGATTCAAGCAGGTTTTTATCAATGCTCAGATTTTAGAAGAAGAGGGTAAAAAATGGAAATGTTCTGAAGGATGTTTAAGCATTCCGGGAATTCGAGAAGACGTAGATAGAAATCCGAATATAACAGTTCGTTACATGGATGAAAACTTTGTGGAGCATACGGAATCCTATACAGGTATGCGCGCAAGAATCATCCAGCATGAATACGATCATATTGAAGGTATTTTGATGACGGATAGACTTACTCCGATTAAAAAGCAATTATTGAAAGGACGTTTGAACGATATTATGAAAGGCCGTACTGATGCTGATTATAAGATGCGTTTTTACAAGAAGTAATCAATGAATCGCGATAAAATTTTTCTGGTTGGTTTTTCTGGTGCTGGCAAGACGACGTTAGGTAAACAACTTGCTGAAAAGTTAAACTATGACTTTTTTGATATTGATGAATTGATTGAGCAGAGCGAAGGTATTTCTATTAGTACCATTTTTGAAAAAAAGGGAGAAATGGCATTTCGTAAAATAGAAAACAAAGTATTGACGAAAACCATGTTTTTTCCTAAAACAGTCATTGCCTGCGGGGGCGGTACTCCTTGCTTTCATGATAATATGGATTTCATGCTAAAACAAGGGACAGTCATTTACCTTAAAGTTACTGAAGAAGAACTAGGAACTCGAATTCAGAATAGTGATACACCAAGACCTCTTTTCAGTGATTCGAAAGAATACGAAAAATCAGTTCGAAGAATCAAGATAATGTTAGAAGAGCGAAAAAAGGATTATCAGCGTGCGCATATCACCATAGAAAATTCAAATAAGGATACTGAAGCTTTAGATAAAATTTTAAAAGCATTATAGCACTTACCACTCTTTTTCAGGTTTCCCACCTGTTGCATCAAACTTCTTAGCATTTTTCTTTTGCAATTTCTGCTCTTGATTCTTTAACGCTTGTAACATACGCTCAGCTTCTTCTTTAGAAATCTTAGGCTGTGCTTGCTGCTTCTGTTGTTGCTGTTGTTGTTGCTGTTGATCTTTTTTCTGATCTTGATTTTTATTTTGCTGCTGCTGTTGTTGTTGCTGTTGCTGATCTTTTTTCTGATCCTGATTTTTATCCTGCTTATTATTTTTGTTTTGTTGCGCTTTCAATTTTGTTAAGGCATACGCTAAATTATAACGAGCATCTTCATCATTTGGATTTTGTCGTAAGGCCATTTTATAAGCATCGATACTTTCCTGATATTTTTCGGCTTTCAAATACGTATTTCCCAAGTTATAATAAGCCTTCGATTGCTCAATAGCATCTTTAGTTGTTCCAGCAGACTGCATATACTGTTTGCCTGCCTCTTCCATATTATCTTGCTTATAATAGGCATTACCTAAATTGTAATTTCCAGCAAAGCTTTTTGGGTCGGAAGTTATAGCCGACTTATAATCGATCTCTGCATCTTTGAACTTTTTATTGTTATAAGCCCCATTTCCACGACGAATAGTAGAATTAGCATTTTGTGCCTGCGACCATAAATGCATTGAAACGAAAATCAAACAAACAATAATTCTCATAAGTCCTGCTTTTTATTTTCTCCAAATAAATTCCATTTTGCAACCACTTTACTCTTGTTTTCTCCAATGATAAAATCAATGATAAATAAAAATAATGCGATTGCAAGAAAGAACTGAAATTGGTTTTCAAAACTTGTATACATTTTTGCTTTGAATTCTTTTTTATCCAAAGCACTTAATTCTTTTAACACAATTGATAATCCATCATCACTATTCGTAGCGTGAATAAACTTTCCCTTCCCCGCTTCTGCAATATCCTCAAGCATGACACTATTCAACTTTGTCATGATGGTTTGTCCTGAACGATCTTGACGATAACCTACCTTAGCTCCATTACTATAAATCGGAATTGGCGTTCCCTGCTCCGAGCCCATTCCAATAGTATAAACTTTTACACCTTGCTCACTTGCCGACTTCGCAGCTTCAATAGCATCATCTTCGTGATTTTCTCCATCCGTAATAATCACTATTGCACTGTTCTTCTTTATTGTATCAGTAAAAGAAGTCGTTGCAAGATCGATGGCAGCACCAATAGCAGTACCTTGTGTAGGAACGATGTCCGTATTTATTTGAGTTAGAAATAATTTTGCTGCTCCGTAATCTGTTGTTATTGGCAATTGGGTATAGGCATCCCCAGCAAAAACAATAAGACCTACCCGATCACCTTCCAGCTTGTCGATTAAACGACTTATAGCTTGCTTAGCACGCTCTAATCGATTAGGCATTAGATCCTCAGCAAGCATACTATTTGATACATCTAAACAAATAATAATATCTGAACCTTTACGCTTTACTTCTTCCAACTTTGATCCGATTAATGGTCCGCATAATCCAATAATTAATGAAATAAAAGCAACCCATCTAATCCAGAATTTTAACGTAGGACGAGTAAGGCTAACTTCCGGAAATAGGTTGTTGATGATTTCCATTTTACCAAAACGAACTAAGGCTTTTTTCTTCCAGCGAATGAACATCCAAAACAACACTACTAACAGTAATGCTGTAACGAAAAGATAAATCATCTCAGGGTTTTGAAATCGAAACATGGCTATGGTAAACTTTTCAATAAGGTATAACGAAGAATTAATTCACAGAAGATAAGTACAAATGCAATAAACGCAAATGGCAAATACTCTTCGGTATAACGATTGAACTCTGTCACTTCAATTTTTGATTTTTCAAGTCGATCAATTTCGCGAAACACATTTTCAAGAGCTTTATTACCGGTGGCTCTAAAGTATTTACCGTCGGTATTTTGTGCTACTTGAGTTAAAAGTGCTTCATCAATTTGGACTTCCATATTTTGATATTGAATTCCGAATGGAGTTTTAAATGGATATGGAGCCATACCTTTAGTTCCAACACCAATTGAATATACGCGCACATCAAATGCTTTAGCAATTTCTCCAGCTGTTGAAGGCGGAATAGCTCCTGAATTATTTACACCATCCGTAATTAAAACCACTACTTTACTTTTTGTTTTAGCATCCTTTACTCGACTAATAGCTGTTGCTAATCCCTCTCCAATTGCAGTACCATCTACTAGCATCCCTGGCTGAACATCTTTTAATACATTACGAAGAACAGAATGATCAGAAGTGATTGGACACTGCGTAAAACTTTCTCCGGAAAAAATCACTAACCCAATTAAATCATTCGGACGGCCATCAATAAATTGTTGCGCTACTTTCTTTGCTGATTCAATACGATTAGGTTTAAAGTCTTCTGCAAGCATACTCGCAGAAATATCTAATGCAATGACAATCGAAATACCTTCTGTAGTTACGTTAGAAGAGCTGGAAGATGATTGCGGACGATCTAAAGAAATTACTAAAAACACAAATGCGAACAAACGACAAAACAATGGCAGATTAATAATTCTACTCTTCCATGTTGGAGGAATTCGGGCGAAAGAATCTGTGCTACTAATCTGAATTGTTGGCGCTTTAAAACGCTTGAACTTCCAGAAGTAAATAACTAATATTGGAATTATCAATAAAAACCAAAACCATTCAGGATTTTTAAATTGATAAAAATGCTCTTGCCACCAACTCATGCTTCCCCTCCTTTTTGATTCGACATTTCTTTTTCAGTAGCAGGTGTTGTTGCCTCCACAAACTGAACAGCATTAGTAAAACTCAATTCATGTTCTGAAATATGCGGAACAGCTTTCGCAAATTTTACTAAATCAGCAAGACGTAAAAGGTATACTAATTTATCATTCTCGGCAGCATCAATTTGCTTTATAAATGCATGTTCTAAAATTTCATCAGAAGTAAATTCTAACGCTGGAATCATCCAACGATTTTGAATATAGGCACGAACAATCTCTGTTAATTCAGAATAATACAGTTTAACATCACCTTGCTGCCAAATCTCTTTCTTCTTTAATTGATCAAAACTTTCCATCGCAATCATATAGGCAGATTGCTTCGGTGCAACAATTACTTTTGCGGCATCATCGAGCTGTTTTGCTTTTTTCAAATAGCGAACAAGCAACAAAACAATAATGGCTAATGCAATAACTCCTAATGCAACTAAGCAAATAAACATCCAATCATAAGGAACATCTTGAATCGGATGGATATCTTTTATCGCTTTGGTGGTATCAACCGGCATTAAAAAAACTTTTACTGATAATGGATCAGTATAAACTTTAGCCGTTGTATTTCTTACTTTATAATCGATGGTAAATCCAGGTATCACAAAAATTCCTGTATCAAAAGCCATCAGTGTTACTTTCTGACTTCGCAATAACATCGTATTATCTTCAACAGGAATAGTATCTAATCCTTCATTCTTTACCACCTCTAACATTCCGATACTATCAGAGAAATAAGGCCAATCGATTTTTATATCTTTTGGTTGCGTGATTGAAAGTTCTAATACGAAAGGTTGTCCCACCACCACAATATTAGTATCGAGCTTAGCAGTAGCTACAACACCTTGTGCATGACTCAAATTACTTAATAGCGTAAGACATGCAATCAAAAAAAGATTTTTTATCAGTTGCTTCATCGCTGCTTAAATAAATTCATTAATGGTTTTACATACGATTGATCAGTACGGATTGCTACATGATCAACACCTGATTTATTCAGTAACTCACTCGTTAAACGTGCTGATTGTTGAAAGTACAATCGGTAATTATTTCGAACATTTGCATCCGAAGTATCCATCACAGAAACAAATCCAGTTTCAGCATCTTTAAATCGCACTAAGCCTACATCAGGCATTTCTTCTTCACGAGGATCCACAATGCGAAGTGCGGCAAGGTCATGTTTCTTTGAAGCCACTTTAATGGCATCATCAAATCCTGAATCCATAAAATCAGAAATCACAAAAGCAATACAGCGCTTTTTAATCATATTATTCAGATACTTTAAAGCAAGACTAATATCAGTTCCTTTTGACTCAGGCTTGAAATTAATCAGCTCACGAATAATTCTTAAAATATGCGATTTCCCTTTTTTAGGAGGAATGTACTTTTCAATCTTATCAGAGAAGAAAATCACTCCAGCTTTATCATTGTTCTGGATTGCAGAGAAAGCAATAGTAGCCGTTAATTCTGTTATCAATTCACGCTTGAGCATGGCAGTGCTACCAAACATTCCTGATTCACTCACATCCACCAGTAACATTACAGTAAGCTCACGTTCTTCTTCAAAAACTTTTACATACGGATTCCCGAATCTTGCAGTAACGTTCCAGTCGATATTTCTTACATCATCACCTTCTACGTACTCACGAACTTCACTAAACGCCATACCACGCCCTTTAAACGCAGAGTGATACTCTCCAGAAAAAATCTGTGAGGACAATCCCTTCGTTTTAATTTCGATTTTACGAACGCGTTTTAATAGCTCAGCAGAATCCATTTATAAATCTTAAGGAACTTCAACAATATTTAATACTTCGTTGATCACATCATCAGTCGTGATATTCTCTGCTTCCGCTTCATATGTTAATCCGATACGATGACGCATTACATCATGACAAATAGCACGAACATCTTCTGGAATTACATAACCTCTGCGCTTAATAAATGCATAGGCTTTTGCTGCTAATGCTAAGTTGATACTTGCACGAGGAGAACCTCCATAACTAATCATGCTCTCCAACTTTCGTAAGTTACTTTCCTTCGGGAAACGTGTAGCGAAAACGATATCTAAAATATACTTTTCAATTTTTTCATCCATGTAAACATCGCGTACAGCATTGCGTGCTTTCACGATCGTTTCCGCTTGAATAATCGGATTTATTTTCGGAAACTCCTGAGCAATATTTTGACGAATAATTAATTTCTCTTCTTCTTTCGTTGGATATTTAATTACCACCTTTAACATGAAACGATCTAACTGCGCTTCAGGCAATGGATAAGTTCCTTCTTGCTCAATTGGATTTTGCGTTGCAAGCACTAAAAATGGCTCTGGTAATTTAAACGTTTCATCACCGATAGTCACTTGTCGCTCTTGCATAGCTTCTAGTAAAGCACTTTGCACTTTAGCAGGAGCACGATTAATTTCATCGGCCAAAATAAAGTTCGCGAATAATGGCCCTTTACGAACCGTGAACTGTTCTTGCTTTTGATTATAAATCATAGTACCTACTAAATCGGCAGGCAACAAATCAGGAGTAAATTGCAAGCGACTAAACTTAGCTTGAATAGCTGAAGAAAGCGATTTAATAGCTAACGTTTTTGCAAGTCCGGGAACACCTTCTAAGAGTAAATGTCCGTTAGAAAGTAATCCTATTAAAAGTCGATCGAGCATGTATTTCTGCCCAACAATTACTTTACCTAACTCTAAATTCAACAATTCAATGAAAGCACTTTCTTGTTGAATCTTTTCGTTAATCTCACGAATATCCATAAATTTTTCAGTTAAAATTTCGAGACACAATATTAGTCCATTCGACTAAAAAAAATCAATAGTCTAAAAGGAGTTATGCGTTAATTTGATGTTAAAAACTTTAACTACTCTACACGCACTCGCGGATCTAAAAAAGCATAGAGTAAATCGACCAGCCAATTAATCAAAACAAAGAAGGCAGAGACCATAATAACAGCACCCATTACTACCGGAAAATCATAGTGCTCTAATGCATCCACCGTTACTTTACCTACCCCTTTCCAACCAAAAATATATTCTATAAATACTGCTCCTGCCAGCAAGGAGCCAAACCAACCTGATATAGCTGTTATCACTGGATTTAATGCATTACGAAGGGCATGTTTATATAATACACTTTGATAGGACAATCCCTTTGCTTTAGCTGTTCGCACATAGTCGGTACTGATAGCATCCAACATAGAGCTTCGCGTAAGCTGAACGATAACTGCCAACGGACGAATACCCAATGTAAATGCTGGTAAAATGATATTCTTCAGATTTAAAATCTCTCCTTCAAACGGATCAATTTCATAGAGGCTTCCAGTCATACTTAAACCTGTCCAATCACTCAAAACAAATCCGAAAAACCAGGCTATTAATATTCCTGCAAAAAATGAAGGTACTGACATACCAAGAATACTAATTATTAGATTTAAATAATCGGGCCATTGTTGGTATCGCGTAGCTGACCATACACCGAGAATTATTCCAATGCAAGCAGCAATAAATAAGGCCACAACAGATAATATCGCAGTGCCAGGCAATGCATCTATTAAAATAACACTCACTAACTCCTGTGATTGATAGGAACGGTTTAAATATGGCTTTTTAAGTATTAACGACTTTTGACTTATCGTTAAAACTTTAAGAAATTCACCATACTTCTCACTACTTGCATATACCCTGCTTGTAGAATCATTTAAATTATTAATTGATAAAGGAGAAATATCATTTAAGTAAAGTAAATATCTTTTTGAAATAGGTAAATCAAGTCCTAGTTGTTTATTAATTGCTTCGAGCGAAGCAACATCAGAACGTTGACCTAACATCAAACGACCTGGATCAGCAGGCAGAATATTAAACAAAAAGAAAACTACGGTTACAACTCCAAAAATAATTAGAAGTCCACTCGTAGTTCTCTTTAAGATTAGTTTTATCATTTCTTGTTTAACACCTGAAGTAACTCTGGTTCCTTAAACTCCTTTTCAGCAGTGCCCACCCAATTCTTTACGATATTTCCATTCCACATATAAAATACGCCTGGAGTAGAACCACCATCACCTAAAACAGTCCAGAAGGTTGGAATATCTAAAACTCGATATGGTAATTGTGCACCTGCATACTGGAAGAACTCTGGAATTTTAAATGTCTCTTCATCCATAAAGAAAATATACACCTTAGGAAATCCAGGGTTCTTTGAAAGCTTTACTAAAGTCTTAGCGGTATTCTGGCAATGATCACAACCAGCAGCAAAGAAACAAACGATTTTCTTTCCATTATCGATATTTACTTTCTTATCTCCGAAAATGGCATAATCACTAAAACGTGATTTTACTTTCGCAGGACCTGGATCAACAGCAGCTGTATCCTTTTTTAGTGTATCAATTTTCGCTTTACTTGTATCACCTGGTAATATACCTAACACATCTTTACTAGTATTAGTAACAGAAGAAGCATCGTTTAATGTTTCTTCAACTTCAACTGCAGGCAATGGATTGTTTGTGGCTTTTGCACATGGACAAAATGGAAATAAAACATACATCAAAAGCGTGCATATCAACCAAATTATTAGCAATACACTAAAACGATTTTTAGATTTTTTATCATCTTGAGTGTTTTTGTAAACAAACATTAATAAAATAATAGTCACTACATTTTTGATGAATGCCTCTAAAGGTGTCATTGGCAACAACTGACCGAAGCAACCACAATTACCACTCATAGCACCATGCTTTACCATTTCGATGGTAAGATGGGCACAAAACACCACTAACAATCCGATAGTAGCAGGAATAACGATTCGCTTCAGATAATGTGGCTGAATGATCATTACACCTAAGGCAAGTTCTAAAGCAATTAACGCTCTCGAAAAATAAGGCGCCCAGCACCATGACATTAAACCTAAATCGACCAATTGCTTTTCGAATGCCCAAATAGGAAACATTTTAGCAACAGCAGAAAACACAAACAATACAAAAATCAAAAATCGAATGACAAGGGAAATGTTTTGTTTATTCATAGCAATAAAATTTAGTTTATTTTAATTCATCAAGCTTAATTAATGCAAAAACAGCGTAATTAATTATGTCTTGATAATTGGCATCAACTCCTTCACTAATTAACGTAGTACCGTGATTATCTTCAATCTGCTTAATTCGTTTTAATTTCATCAAGATTAAATCAGTCATAGAACTAACACGCATTTCTCTCCAAGCCTCGCCATAATCATGGTTCTTATTCAGCATTAAATTTTTCACTTCTGAAATCTTTGAATCATATAATGAAACAGCTCTTTGATATTCTAATTCTGAAGTATCATCAGTCCCCAATTCAATTTGAATGAGTGCCATTATGGAATAATTGATAATTCCGATGAACTCACTATCAATCCCCTCAGTGACCTTTTGTTCGCCTTTGGTCTCAATACTTCTGATTCGGTTAGCTTTAATTTGAATTTGATCCGTTAATGAAGTGGCGCGTAAAATCCTCCATGCGCTTCCATAGTCCTTCATTTTGGCAATATAAATATCTTTACAGCGAGAAATAGCTTTGTCGTATTGCAGGGATGTTAATTCAGACATAATTCTTTAATTCTATACAAATATCAATAATCAGTAGTTAAAACTTATCACATGAAGGGGAATCTTGCTAACAGCATTAACTGTGGAAACAAACTTATCAGTTTAGAGCATCCTATGGCGATGGGCATTCTGAATACTACTCCCGACTCCTTCTATGATGGTGGCAAATTTAATGAAGAATTAGCCTTTATCAAACGGTTTGAGCAAATGTTAGATGAAGGAGCGATGATTATTGATATTGGCGGAGCATCATCACGACCAGGAGCAAATGCACTTAGCACAGACGAGGAATTATTAAGGACGATCCCGTTTATTAAAAGTGCAATAAGGCATTTTCCAGATGCAATTATTTCAATCGACACCTATAATTCGATTGTTGCCAAGGAAGCAGTTTATGCAGGAGCGCAAATTATAAACGATATTTCAGGAGGCTCATTAGATGAGAACATGTTTTCTATTGTTGAGGAATTAAAAGTGCCCTACATCCTGATGCATATGAAAGGAAGTCCTGAAAACATGAAAGACCTAGCAACCTATGATAATTTAGTTGCAGAAGTTTATCAATATTTCCAATCAAAAATTGTTGAATTGAAAAACCGTGGTATTAATGACATCATCATCGATCCGGGATTTGGCTTTGCAAAGAATATTGATCAGAATTTTGTACTTTTAAAAAACCTAAACATTTTTAAAAACCTTAACGTACCTATCCTAGCTGGCCTATCTAGAAAATCGATGATTTATAAATCGCTTGGAATAACGTCAGACGAATCATTAAACGGAACTACCGCCTTAAACATGATCAGCTTAATGAATGGTGCAAGTATCTTGAGAGTTCATGATGTAAAAGAAGCAGTTCAAACAATTCAATTGTATAAGCGATATAATGGCATTACTAACTAAATCAACTTTTCTTAAAGGGCATCAATGCCATAAATACATTTACCTCGACAAGTACTATAAAAAAGAGAAAGATCCACTCACAGAAGAGCAAAGAAAAAAGTATGAAGGTGGACATATCGTTGGAGCTATGGCACAACATCTTTTCAGAGGCGGACTAGATATCAGTCTAATTTCGAAAAGTCGTGATGTACTTGTTGTGGAGACAAAAAAACTAATTGAACAAGGACATACTATTCTTTACGAAGCAACATTTGAGTTTAACAATGTCCTCGTAATGGCTGATATTATTATAAAAGATGGTGATGAGTGGAAAATTTATGAGATCAAATCGAGTCAGAAAATTTCAGAAACAAACCGTATCGATGCAGCTTTGCAATATTATGTGATTAACGGTAGTGGACTACCGATAAAGGAATTTCATTTGTCCTGTTTAAACTATCCGAGGCTAGAAGTAATTGAAATGAAAATGGAGGACATTCCAGCAGACTTATTTCAATTAGAAGAGGTGACCAGTTTTTGTAAAGAGCAACTCACAGATACGGAAGAAAAAGTAAAAGATTTAAAAACAACACTGGCTTTGCCTAGCATTCCAAATATACCGACAGGAGAACATTGCAATTCGCCATACACCTGTGAGTTCATCGGATTTTGTAATCGACCGCAAGAAGAAATTAACGAAGGATTATTTTCATGAATAACAAATCGATAAAAAACATATTTAACTCCTACCCTTTTCGGTTAATTCTATTTCTGGAATTGACGTTCATATTATTTAGAGTATTATTTGTTGCGCTTGTATTTTTAAAAGACAAATCCATAGAAGCCATTGATATTCCATACTTATTCATCTATGCATTACGTCTTGATTTAGCAGCCATCAGCTATATTGCAGCCTTACCCATTTTAATCTGGATAATTTACCAATACAGTAACTGGTCATTATTATTAAAAATCAAGAATGCATTTCTTATAATCATTTTACCCCTCGTCGCAATTATTTTATTAGCCAATCTGGTTATTTATTTTGCCTGGGGAACTCTTATTAATGCAAGAGCTGTATCATTCTTAAGTAGCCCGAAAGAAGTAATCGCATCTCTAAGCAGCATTCAACTTATTTTATTTATTGTTTTTGTTATTGGATTAGGCATCAGTATTAATTCAATTTATCGTAAAACAACCCAACCAAAATTTTCAAAACCATTACAACTGAACAAGCACTTAGTACTTTTATGGCTACCTTTTTTACCAATCAGTATTCGAGGTGGAATTCAACAAATACCCATAAATGAAAGCGTTTGTATGTTTTCTAAAAATGAGAATGCAAACCTGGCAACAGTAAATCCTTTTTGGTATTTAATCAATAGTGTTTATAAAGCTCAAAATATCGATAGTAAAGCTTATCGATTTATGGAAGATGCTGAAGCCAATAAAAACAGAGCTGTATTGTATAATACATCAACCGATAGTACTTACACAATTACAACGGTTTCAAATCCCAATATTGTAACAATAATTTTAGAAAGCTGGACAGCGGATATCATAGAATCATTGGATGGCGAAAAAGGAGTTACACCATTTTTCAATTCGCTAGAAAAGAAAGGTTTGATGTTTGAAAATATTTACGCTTCAGGTAAACGTACCGACTTAATGTTCCCATCTTTATTTTCAGGATTCCCTGCAATGCCAAACATCAGTGTGATTAAATATTCCGATAAGTCAATACATCTTCCCTTTATCACACATGCGATAAAAAACAAAGGATACCAGACATCTTTTAATTACGGCGGTGAAGTCGAATTTGCCAATATGAAATCCTATTTAACACAAGCAAAATTTGATATTATACTTGGCAAGGAATCTTATCCTGTAGAACAATGGACCAGCAAATGGGGTGTTTACGATGAAGTCTTGTTCGATAAATCAATTGCTACAATTAACACTTTACAGCCTCCATTCTACTCTGCTATTTTAACACAAAGTACACATGAGCCATTTGCAATTCCGATAGCGAATAAATTCAAAGGCAATAGTGAATCAATCAAATTTAAAAATGCCGCTTACTATACAGATTATTGTTTGAAGAAATTCTTTGAAAAAGCAAAGAAGGAAAAATGGTATAATAACACCCTCTTTATTTTAGTTGCTGATCACGGCCATATACTACCGCGCAATAATGATTACAGCTCACCCGCTGCCTTTAAAATTCCGTTGTTGATTTTCGGTCCTGCATTAAAAGATGATTTTAAAAATAAAAGGATAAGCAACATCGGAAATCAACAGGATTATGCAGCAACAATTAAAAGCATCTTAAACCTTGAAATGGAGTTGCCTTTTAGTAACAATCTGCTTAATTATAACAGAAATGATTTTTGCTATATGAATTATGACGATGGATTGGTTTGGAAAAACAAAAAATCTACATTTAAAATAAACTACAGCAATAAGTCCGTAATACCTGTAATTAATCAACCCGACAGCACCAGTATTACAAATGGAAAATCATTTATTCAATCGGCATATAATTATTTCATTAATCTTTGATCAAAATAAATATCTTTGAAGTATGAATTTTAAAGAGCGACTACAGAAAGTAAAGTGTTTTGTTTTTGATATTGACGGTGTTTTAACGGACGGTCAATTACACATTTTGCAAGATGGCACTATGCTTCGCAATATGAATATTAAAGATGGCTATGCACTGCGACAAGCATTTTTAAAGAACTATCCCATCTTTGTTATTAGTGGCAGTAATGCAGAAGGTGTTAAACAACGATTGAAGAATCTAGGAATTGAAGAAGTCTATTTAAACTGCAAAGACAAATTAGATCAGCTTTCGGTATTATTAGTGAAGCATCATCTAACCTACGATGATGTTTTGTACATGGGAGATGACATACCAGATTTAGAAGTTATGAAAAAATGTGGTGTAGCTACTTGTCCTAATGATGCAGTTCATCAAATAAAAGCTATTTCGATTTATATTTCCGATTATTGTGGTGGCAAAGGAGCTGTGCGTGATGTTATTGAACAAACACTAAAATTACATGGCCACTTCGAATAACTTCTCTATGTCCGACTTTTTGAAATTAGTGCGTTGGCCTAATTTAGTAATGTTATTTATTGTTCAATATGCATTACGTTATTTCTATATACTTCCGCGACTAGAGGCTGCAGAAATGATTATTGCAGTTAATCATTTACAATTCTTCCTTATTGCCTTATCAACTGTTTTAATTGCAGCGGGAGGTTATATCATTAATGACATTGAAGATGTAGCAAGCGACAGTATCAATAAAAAAGAAAAACGAATAGTAGGTGTTAAAATCCACGAAAAAACCGCTAATAACTTATATACGTTTATTACTTTTTTGGGAGTCATTATTGGGTTTATTCTAACTATGCTTTATGATATTAAACTCATTGGATTTATCAATGTGTTTACGGCTGGACTACTTTATTTTTACTCAAACACCTATAAATGCGTAGCACTTATTGGCAATATTGTCATCAGTATTTTAACAGGAATGACCATGATTGTATTGCTAATAGTGGAACCATCCGCTTTAGCAAATAATGAGATCAAGGTATTCATTACCGGATACGCTGTATTCGCAGCTTCCTTTACTTTAATCAGAGAAATAATTAAAGACATAGAAGACATGAAAGGCGACTCTGTGGTGGGATGCAAAACGTTACCAATTATGATTGGCAGCGCACCTACTAAATGGTTGGTGGTTGTATTATCTGGATTTTTATGTTGCTTATTATTATTTGCTCAATACTCCTGGTATGAAACGGTTAATTATCTATCGCAGGGTATTTTAAAAACCGGATTCTACATCGTATTTAGTTATTTACTCTTATTCATTACCCTACCCGTTGGATATTTAACTTACCTATTAGTTAAAGCTGACGAAAAAGAATCGTTCACTAATTGCTCCAAAATAGCCAAACTAATTATGGCTGCAGGTATATTTTCCATTCTTGTATTTTATTGTTCTCAATTTATCTAAAAAATGAATCCATTATCAGAAAAATTTAAAGGGTTAAAAGTAATCTTAGGTTCGAATTCCCCAAGAAGAAAACAATTGTTCTCAGAGCTAGGTATCGATTTCGAAGTGATTGTAAAAGACGTCGACGAAAACGTTGGCATGGCAATGCGTCCTGAGGACTTAGTTATGTTCCTAGCTCGTAAAAAGGGAATGGCCTTTAAAAATGAGACGAAGGATGGAGCTATCGTTATTACAGCTGATACCATTGTTGCACTAGGCGATCAGGTTATCGGTAAGCCGTCTTCGTTAGAAGATGCATCTGAAATGTTAAAAATGTTATCAGGTAAAAAACATCAGGTAATAACAGGTGTTGCAATTATGTCAGATAAAAAAGCGGAATCGTTTTTTGTTAGAACTGAAGTTTGTTTCAAAACTCTGCGACCAGAAGAAATCGAGTATTACATCCATCAATTTAAACCGATGGATAAAGCAGGTGCATATGGTATTCAAGAATGGATTGGTATGGTTGGTATCGAATATATTCAAGGATCTTATTACAATGTAATGGGACTTCCGGTAAAAGAGCTTTACGAGCAATTACTGAAGTTTTAGTAAATGAGAAAAGCCTATCTGCAACTTCACCTCGCCATTTTACTTTGGGGTTTTACTGCGATACTTGGTAAATTAATTTTGCTGGATGAAGGCCTACTTGTTTGGTACAGAATGGGCATTAGTAGTATTTCTACACTCCTATTTGTATTGATATCTAAATCTTCCTTAAAAATCAGCAAACAAGAATTTATTCGTCTCGTAGGAATTAGTTTTTTAATCACCTTACATTGGATCACATTTTACGGAGCCATTAAAGCTTCGAATGTTTCTATTGCGATAAGCTGCTTTTCATCGATAGCATTATTCACTGCCTTAATAAATCCTATCATCAATAAAGTAAAGATTAATAAAACCGAAATTGTATTAGGACTTGGAGTCATTGCAGGAATAGGTATAATATTTAGCATACATCAATTATATTGGAAAGGGATTTTACTTTCGATAATAAGTGCATTCTTGGGAGCATTATTTACGGTATTAAATAAAAACATTTCAGAAAAAATAGATCCAGCCACAATTACCTTTTACGAATTGTTCTTCGGATTTATGCTATTGACTTTTGCATTACCATTATGGTTTGGAATTAACCATACTGGGCTTATTTTACCAACTAGTATCGATTGGATTTATTTAATCATCCTGGCTGTACTTTGCACGACAGTTCCATTTACTTTATCAATGCATGCAATTAAAAAGCTCGATGCATTTACCATGAACTTATCGCTTAATCTCGAGCCCGTTTATAGCATCATTTTAGCGATAATTCTCTTTAACGAGAATGAAGCAGTTGGCGTTAGCTTTTACATCGGGACAGGAATTATTTTATTAACTGTGATGTGGCACGCCTACTCGAAGACATCCGCCGCCATCGATAAAAAACTAGAGGAAGAAAAATACAAATACGACTAATAACAAAGGGTGTCTTTCGACACCCTTAACATTTTTAATTAACTCTTTTCCCTTTTGCTACTTTCTCTGTCTGCTTTATATCTTTTAGTGATTTCTTTTTGAAAAGTAATACTGCACCACCGCCAGAGTATAAATAATATTCCTGATTATTATAACTAATCTTGTATCTGCCACCATCCTGAATTGCCGCTAATCGATAGTAACCATTTTTGTCTCCTTTACTCATGAAAACAATTCCTTTGTTCATTCCATCTTCAAAAGCCACTTTTACTGTTGACATATCTACTGTTTCATCAACTGTTCCAGGAGTTTTTGCTTTTATAACTACCAGTTCATCATTCTTACTTGTTTTGATAATCAACTTTCCATCTTCAACAGCTTTATCAACTTCTGTTGGAGCACCATTTTTTAAAGTCACTTCATCAGAGATATAAAACTGAAGCTTTGATAATTCTTGATTTGTTAATTTGTATTTTTCTCTGACTGCTTGAGTAAAAGGAATTTTAGGAGAACATGATGCAAGAAATGCAATTGCTAATACTCCTGATAGAAATTTAATGTTTTTCATAATGCTATTTTTAAGTCGCGCGCCGTTGGCAAATATTATTCCAAAGAATACTTCAGAAAAACCTGTTAAGTGCATGGTGACCAGAACGAGACTCGAACTCGTACGCCTTGCAGCGCCACCCCCTCAAAGTGGTGCGTCTACCAATTCCGCCACCTGGCCATAAACTTTATTAGGGACTGCAAATATATTGAGTTTGCAGGTTCCATAAAAGTCATTTTACTTTTTAAGCCAATTCAGTGATGCGCGGCCAAGCTCCCCTCTTACATTCAAGGTATAATAACCAGGAGCTAAATTTTGTAATTCATCCAATTCAATTTTACCTTGATTTGCATTCTTCAATAGCGATGTGATCAAGGTGCCATTTACTGAATAAACAGCAATCTCGCATTGTCCGTTGTTTAAGTTTTCTAGCTCCATAAATACCTTATCTCCTGTTGAAGGATTAGGGAATATTTTAGCTGTTAATTCTTTCGTATTATCAGATAAACCAACCGATAAATCTCTGTAAATATCCTTGTAGCGTACTGAAGTAACCGTTTCGTTTTGTCCATTTACATTCACATTGATCTGCAAAACAGGTATTTCCCCATTAGTAGTTAACCACTTATACTCTCTTGTTTTCGTTCTTGGAAAAGAAAAACCAAATCCGAAACTATTAATGAAAACAGAATCGCTTCCTGTTAATTCAGATACAACGCGCAATGTATTGAATGTGCCTAAAGGAGTAATTAACGTTCCCCATCCATCTACATGATTCACTCGATGCTGCTGACCATCTGCATGTCCTTGATTAGGAATAGTGATAGAGTAATCAGAGTCGGAAGAATCAATATTTCCATAGTTACAAGGAAAAGAATAAACAATATCTTTATTTCCATAAGGAACTGGAGTAGCAACGCCTGAAATGTTAGCGCCAAATCCTACTTGCTTATAACTACTAGTAGAATTATAATAAAAATTGTAAACATCGGTGATAGGTACCGCGCCTCCTCCAGCCGATAAATCCACACCACGGGCTGCAATATTTGCTCTATTCGCATTGAATGAAAAATTCGCAAAATAAACTGAGTAGGTTAATCCTGTAGAAGTAACTGCTAAGAAAGTATCTATATCCTGCCTTGATGGCACTAATGCACTATAATCCCATAGTGCATTGGCTCCGTTGGTGGTTAATGCTGTGCTTGAAGGAACTGTATTAGTTATACTTACTCTTAACGTATCACCTCCGGCAGCAAAATCACCAGTACCAATAGTAATCTGACTAAACAATTGGCTTGAAGAAAGAAGTAAAAAGAATGCAATAGCAATTTTTTTCATGATGTATTTTTTTTCAAATATAAAAAACAATAAAAAAGGAGGGTCGCCCATCATCTAATTTTTTTGATATTCTTGAATTATAGCGACTCGATTACTTTAGCGATAGCCTCAAAATTTGGAATATCACCAGCGCTTTCTAAAACCTCTGCATATTGAATAATACCATCTTTATCTGCTAAAAAGGCTGAACGACGAGCAGTCCCTTTCATTCCTAGTACAAAATCATCGTATTGTGATCCGAAAGAAGCACATACTGTTTTGTTATAATCTGATGCCAGGGTAAAATTAAGTCCTTGCTCCTCTTTGTACTTTGCCAAAGTAAAAAGTGTATCTGTTGAAACACCAATGACATTCACTGATGCATTTTTGTATCGAGCGATATCGTCTCGAACTGAACAAAGTTCTTTGGTACAAACTCCCGTAAATGCCGCGGGAAAAAATAAAAACAATGTTGCTTTTCCACTGATTGTTTCATTCGTGATTTCCTGTTTGTCGGAATCAAACATTTTAAATTCCGGTAATTTTGATCCTACTGTTAATTGCATTTGATTTATTTTTTTAATGATTTGGGTTAATTGTTTATTGAACAAGCCTACAGGCCATTTTGTTTTGCCTGATTCCAAAACACATCCATTTCATTTAATGATAACTGATCGAAAGAAAGATTATTTTCCTTTAGTTTTTCTTCCATAAATTGAAAGCGCCGAATAAACTTTTTATTGGTTCTTTCTAATGCTTCCTCAGGATTAATATTTTTAAATCGTGCATAGTTTACAAGCGCAAATAACAAATCGCCAAATTCATCTTCAGCTTTTTGCTGATCCCCTTTGTAAACCTCAACTTTAAATTCGTGCAACTCTTCCTCAACTTTTTCGAAAACTTGCTCGTCATTCTCCCAATCGAAACCTACTGCACGCGCTTTTTCCTGAATACGCATTGACTTTATTAATGCAGGTAATGAAATTGGCACACCTCCTAAAACCGACTTATTCCCCTCCTTTAACTTCAACTTCTCCCAGTTCTGACTCACTTCGGCCGCATCTTGAACTTTTACATCGCCATAAATATGAGGATGGCGATGAATTAACTTTTCACAAATTCCATTTAGGACATCAGCAATATCAAAGTCGTTGGTTTCAGATGCAATTTTTGCATAAAAAACCATGTGTAGAATAATGTCTCCTAATTCTTTCTTTACTTCTTGAATATCATCTTCCATAATTGCATCCGTCAACTCATAGACCTCTTCAATGGTGAGATGACGTAATGTTTGCATCGTCTGCTTCTTGTCCCAGGGACATTGCGAACGAAGGTCATCCATAATATTTAACAACCTCTCAAACGCTGCCTTTTTATCTTCCATTGTATGCATGCGACAAAGGTAATAATTAACTGAATAGTTGTAATTTCGTTCTCTCAATCTATGAAGCGGTTTTTATTAATTTCAGTTCTGGTTTTTGCTGCAATTTGCAGTAATAGTCAGTCCGTTAAGGATTGGACCTACACCACAAAAATTGGAAACGGTTTTATTGTAGCCCATCGTCCATCTGTAGTTCATGTGCTACAAAAGCATACGCGTAGTTTTGAATTAGACTTTACAAAGACCACTTCAAGAAAAAAAGGATGGGAAGAATTATACAATTACCCAGAGATCGGCTTGGGTTATCAATATTTTAATCTCGGAAATCCTCAGGAATTAGGAACGGCGCAAGGCCTGTTCGGCCTTGTTAAATTCAAACTTTTCAATCATAAAACAAATTATTTAAAAACACATTTAGGAATAGGTATTGGCTACGTTTCCAAAACATTTAATATTACTGACAATTACAAAAATCTATTAGTTGGCTCCAATATTAATGCAACAATAACTTCTGGAATTGAATATCAAATTCAAATAGGTAAAAAATCAATGTTAACAAGCGGCATTAATCTTACTCATTATAGCAATGGAGGAAGCAATGTTCCGAATATGGGTATTAACCTCGCCATGATAAATGTGGGATTAGTTTATCACCTGAATGATATCAGTCAACCAACAAAAGACTCTTTGAGTATTGATAGAAAAAAAGCTTTTGAAGTCGTAGTTGCTGGTGGTATAAAACAAATCTATCCTCCGAATAGCCCTAAATACGGCGTAGGGATTTTAACAACTGATTACTTATGGCCAATAAAAAAGAAATCCCTTTTCACTATTGGCACAGATGCTTTTTTTGATGGGTCTCATAATACATTTCTAAAACAAGACTCACTATATACAGATGGAATAGATGGAATGATAAGAGGGGGGATTCATGTAGGATATGGATTAAAAGTAGGTAAATGCACAGGAATTCTACAAACTGGTTATTATCTATACAATCCGTATGAAATTGACGGACGTATTTATAACACTTTGTCTATCCGTTATCACTTAAACGAACATTGGTTCGCATGTTTTAATTTAAAATCGCATTATGCGCGAGCAGACTATTTTCAATATGGAATTGGCTATCATTTATAGAAAACAATTTTTATTTATGCTGCTTGTTATACTATCATTTACAAGCTGTGAAAAAATTTGCGACTGTGCAAAAGGGACTGGTGAAATCACTTCTGAATTTAGAACTATTTCAAGCTTTCATCAGCTGGAGCTTTATAACAATATTGATCTCGTTATTCATATTGACTCAAACCCTAAATTAAAAATCACTGCAGGAAAAAATTTAATTTCAGAAATCACAACCGACAATGATAATGGCGTATTAAGAATTCGAAATAAAAACAACTGCAACTGGGTAAGAGATTTTAATACAAGCATTGTTGTTGAAGTATGGACACCAACTTTAAACTATCTGATGGTCAAAGATGCAACTGGTGATATTTATCTCAAGGATTCCCTTTACTGCAACGGATTTTATTTTGATAGTTTTAGCAGTACAGGTCAGTTTCATTTTAAGCTTAAAGGACCAGAAGCTCATTTGAATATAAATAATGGTCCTGCTGATATTTCGGCAATTGGCAAAGTCGACAACTTTTATTTGTATGGTGCGGGTTATGGCAGGTTAGATTGTGTAAATTTGCACTCCGATTACGTGTTCGTTACAAACAGAGGTACAAACAACTTTTATGTAACTGCTCAACGGTTAATCGATGCAAGCATCTTCGGAACTGGAAATATTTATTATCAAGGCAATCCAACGACGATAGTTAAAAAAGAATTTGGACAAGGAAAATTAATCTCATTATAGCAAAGTGTTAGTACTTCAAAATATTTTATTCGAATTTGGTTCTCGCGTTTTATACAGCGATTTGAATTGGCATATTAAACCCAATGAAAAAATTGGACTTATCGGAGCAAACGGAACAGGTAAATCTACCCTATTACGTGTTATCAGTGGTGAATATAGTCCATCAGGTGGAACCATCTCGAAAAGAAATGATTTAGTATTAGGGTTCTTGAACCAAGATTTATTAAGCTACTTATCTGAAAAGTCGATTTTAGATGTTGCCATGGAAGCTTTTGAAAGAGCTAATGAATTACATCTAGAAATTGAAGAATGCTTAAAAGAATTAGAGCATGATTGCTCTGACTCCATACTTGATAGATTACACAAAGCACAAGTTGAATATGAAAATCTAGATGGTTATTCATTACAACATAAAGCTGAATCAATTTTAGAAGGATTAGGTTTTACTACTGCTGATTTATCCAGACCATTAAAAGAATTTTCTGGTGGATGGAGAATGCGAGTTATGCTTGCAAAAACATTACTTCGCAAGCCTAATTTATTGTTGCTCGATGAGCCTACGAATCACCTTGACTTACCATCGATTCAGTGGCTGGAAGAATATTTAAAGCAATATGAAGGAACAGTAGTTATCGTATCCCACGACCGTTATTTCCTTGATAAAATCGTGAATAGAATTGTAGAGATTGAACATCAAAAAATAACAATTTATACAGGCAACTACAGTTACTACCTTGAAGAAAAAGCTGAGCGACAAGAGCTACAAGCAAATCAGTTTAGAAATCAGGAAAAATACATCAAAGAACAAGAGCGATTTATTGAACGATTTAAAGCTAAAGCATCAAAAGCGAGTGCGGCTCAGTCAAGAATGAAAGCGCTTGAAAAACTCGAAAGAGTTGAAGCTGTTGAAGGTCCTTCTGCTGCAATTAGAGTGCGATTTGCAGTTGATAAAAACCCTGGAAGAGTTCTACAAAAATTGGAAATTGAAGACAAGCGTTATGGTAACCAAGTAATTTTTCATCACGCGCATGCAGAAGTATCAAGAGGAGATAAAATCGCATTTGTTGGAGCTAATGGAAAAGGAAAATCTACCTTACTCCGAATGTTATTTGGCTCCGAAAAATTTGAAGGGAAAGCAGAACCAGGTTACAATGTAGTTACTTCTTTCTATGCTCAGCATCAGTTAGAGTCACTTAACAAAGAAAGTTCAGCGTTAGAAGAGTTACAAATTTTCGCACCCGAAGAGTCGGATACTTACTTGAGATCTTTATTAGGTGCCTTCTTGTTGAAGGGCGATGATGTTTTTAAGAAAATCAAAGTTTTATCAGGAGGTGAACGTGCACGCGTTGCCTTAGCAAAAACAATTCTTGCAAAAGCAAATTTCTTATTACTTGATGAGCCTACCAATCACCTTGACATGCAAAGTGTGAATGTATTGGTGGATGTCCTTAACCGTTATGAAGGCTCTTATGTGGTAGTATCCCACGACCGTTATTTCTTATCTCGTATCGCTAATAAAATCTGGTATATCGAAGATCATTTATTGAAAGAGTATCCAGGGACTTATGAGGAATTCGACCAATACATCGAATTGAAAAAGTCCAAAGAAAAAGAAAACGAAAAGTCTAAAAATGCTTCATCAAAGTTAGAGAAGAAAGAAGTTAAAGTTGAGCAGCCTACTAACGCATCCAACAAGAAGGAAAAGCAAAAACTCGAGCAAAAAGCTAAAAAAATTGAAGAGCAAATCAATTCATTGAAGCAAAAAGTAGAAGAACTAAATTTTAAAATGAGTCAACCAGATGTTTTAAAAAATGTAAATTCAATTAAAGAATTACAAGGAAAAACAGGCGAGGTTGAAAGTGAAATTAAATCATTAACGGCTGAATGGGAATCTATCTACGAGCAATTACTTTCAGAAGATTAATTATAGCTCTATCTTTAGCACTCCTCTTTTGCAGTCAATTGTTCGCACAAGTGGTGACATCCGATTCATTATTGTTCGAGAATAAAATATTCGACGAGTCATTTAAGACAATTATCTTTTCTAAACTAAATAATAATTTAAGTGAACCTGTTTTGGCGTTAAACTCGAATGAAAAGTTAAAGCTACAGTTTGATGACCTAAGCGAAGAAACAAAAGATTTGAGTTTTACATTTATCCATTATGATCGAGATGGAAAGAAAAGTAATCTTACAGAAAGCGACTACATAAATGGGTTTAACTTTGATCATATTCTTAATTATAAAAATTCATTCAATACCATTCAGAATTTTTACCATTATGAAATAATCATTCCGAATGAGAATATACAGCCGATTATTTCAGGAAATTATCTTTTGGTTGTTTATGATAATTCAAATCCGGAAAAAGTATACTTAACCCAACGTTTCTGGATTACCGAAAACACAGCCACGCTTAGTACGAAAGTACAAAGAGCCAACGACATTGAAATCAGAAACACCCATCAGGAAATAGATGTAAAAGTAAATATAGGCACTACCAAAATCAATAATCCCTACGAAGATAGCAAGCTTGTAATTGTTCAAAATAACAATTTCAAAAATGCTATAACTACATTAAAACCTGTTTTTATTGTAGATAAAGAATGGGACTACAACTACGACTTAGAAAACACATTTGAAGGTGGAAACGAATTCAGAAATTTTGATGTTCGAAGTATTAAATTTTTAACGCAATATATTGACCATGTACAAATAGACTCGCTTAATAAATTAACCAGTGTTTATTTGAAAAGAGAAGAGAAAAAGAATACGCAACGTTATGCAGTTTCAGACGATATCAATGGTCGTTTTTTAATTAAAATTTATGAAGGAAGTGATGACGCCCTAGAAGCTGATTATGTTTACGTCAACTTTAATTTGCCTGTAATGGAAGCCTTCGATAGTGCTGAGGTGTTTTTATTTGGTGAGCTCTCTAACTGGGAATTCAATCCCGCTTACTCCATGAGTTACAACGAAGAAAATGGCTGTTATGATAAAACACTATTAGTTAAACAAGGCTATTATAACTACTTATACTTTGTGAAGGAGAAATCTTCTAATTTCCCTTCACCACTATTGGTTGAAGGCTCTCACTTCGAAACCAGAAACAACTATCAATTTTTCTTTTATTCGAGAGACATTGGAAGTCGCTATGATCGACTTTCAGGATACTTGGAATTGGAGAATTAATTTTTCACCCATCATAAAGGTCATTAACCTCTCATTTAATGCGCTTTGTCAAATTTTGACATGAGTAATTAATTTCCGCTATATTTTTGGGTAACCTAAAAAGCCATTCACCTACCATGAATATATTTACAGAAGTAACAGCGGGGATAAAAGTAAGTGTAGAAACGTTTTACCAGCCAACACATAGTACTCCAGGATTCAGTCAATATGTTTTTGCTTATCGTATAACAATTACTAACGACAGCGACTACATTGTTCAACTAAAAAAGCGACATTGGCATATTATCGGATCAGATAATTCTCATAGAGAAGTTGAGGGTGACGGAGTTGTTGGAGAGCAACCCTTTATTGCTCCAGGCGAGACCTACCGATATGTCTCGGGTTGTAATCTGAATACAGAAATAGGAAAAATGTACGGAACCTATCTTATGGAAAGAGTCACTGACAACAAACTCTTTTTTGTAAAAATTCCAGAATTTAAAATGGTTGTTCCATCGCGATTAAACTGACGCTCAACGAGCAGTTAACCAAGACCCCTGAAGCTCATCTCAGGGGTTAATTTTTTCTGCAATATTCGCTGCAGACAATACCCGCTGCAACAGCAACGTTTAACGACTCTGCTTTGCTCGGCTTATTGGAAGGCCGGGGAATATGAATTCCTTTAGTTATGAATGAATTTAGTATTGGATTTACCCCACGACTTTCATTACCTAAAATCACAAAACTAGATTCGGCAAAACCAGTATTATAAATTTCCTCGCCAGTTAATAGAGTGGCATAAACAGGCCATTTATTTCCATTAGCATTTTTCAATAAAACATCTGCTAATGAGGAGTAATGAACTTTAACATTAAAAACGCTACCCATTGAAGCTTGAATTACTTTTGGGTTAAATACATCGGCCGTATCAGAAGAACAAATCACAGAGGATACCCCAAACCAATCTGCAATGCGAATAATAGTCCCAAGATTGCCAGGATCTTGAATCTGATCTAAAAGCAAGTGTAATCCATTAGAAAGAGTATTTACTGGACCTTCCAATATTGGCAACTCTACAACGGCCATCACCTTATTAGGGGTTTGAAGTCCACTCACCCGCTCCATCTCTGCATCTGATAATATTTCTATAGGTAATGATGTATTCTGATCAGGTGTCCAATTACTGGTTGCATATAGCTGCTTGACTTTGAAATCCGACTTTAAAACCTCGGAAACCATTTTAGGCCCTTCCACTATAAACAATCCTTCCTCATTTCTGAATTTCTTTTGTTGAAGAGAACGTAAAAAACTTATGGTTGATTTAGAAGCCATTGAAATTTAATATTCGTTTAATATTGTATTTTTACAGCTGAAAATGAAGAGCCATAAAGACAATATTCACTTAGTTGTCATTTTATCTTTTTTATCGATTATATTCCTTGCGGGATGCTCGGCCACCAAAAGTGTTCCTGATGGAAAGCACTTGCTTTGTAAAAATACAATTAAAACAGACAGACCCGAATTAAAAGAAAACTTTAATGCGGTTATTAAGCAAAAGCCTAACAGGAAAATTTTCGGATTCGTGCGCTTTCATTTAAGCGTATACAATTTTGCCTTCGGCGGAAAGGAAACTAAATTCAATCATTGGTTAAAATCAACTGTAGGTGAAGAACCAGTATTAGTCGACACATCAAAAGTTCGCAAATCGAGTGAGCAGTTACTCACTTTATTACAGAACAATGGATTTTTTAATGCTGTGGTATCCGACTCCGTTGAATATTGGAAGAAAAAAGCATTTGTATATTACAACCTTCAAGGTAATGTACCCTATACATTTCTAAAACTTAAGTATGATATTAATGACTCTTTGGTACGCCAAGTAGTTTTACAAAACGACTCACTAACCTTCATTCATAAAGGAGACAATTATTCATCAGCTACCTTACAAAAAGAAAGAGACCGAATAACGTCATTATTAAGAAACACTGGATTCGCAGCTTTTAATTCGCAGTATATTCGATTTGTTGTAGATACAGGATTTAAATCCAATCAAGCAGAAGTTACTATGTTGATTTCTAATCCTAATCCGACGGAAGAACAAATCAAAAATGGGATTATTCCGAAGCATCAGCTAGGCGTAAATAAAAACATAAGCGTTGATATGGATTATGAGCCTATTGATTTAAATCGAATAACAATTAACGATAGCGCTGTTTTTAATGATTATGTGTTTTACCCAAACCGTGATACTATATTCCTTTATAAATTTAATCGTTTAACAGATCATATTTACATTCAGCCGAACTCGCTATACTCACAAGAAAATATTGACTTAACCTACCAACGACTTGCAGACCTCGGTGTGTTTCGTTTTGTGAATATCAAATATCAGCAAATTGATGGTTTAGATAGCCTTGGTAGAAATCAATACCATTGTAAGATTATGCTTTCACCGCAATATCGACAATCGTATAAATTCGAGGCGGAAGGAACGAACAGCGGTGGTAATTTAGGTATATCCGGAAGCTTTGTCTACAGAAATAAAAATGTTTTTCGTGGAGCAGAACTATTGGAGTTTAAAATAAGAGGCGGATTAGAAATACAACGATCGTTAACAACGGAAGAAAATCAAGCTTATAAATTCGGACTCTTTAACACGTTTGAATTTGGTCCTGAATTAAGTTTAAGCTTTCCAAGAGGGCTATGGCCTTTCACAATCAGGAACTCTAGAAAAGTTAGCAACCCTATCACCTCTGTATCGATAGGTTATAATGTGCAAAGCCGACCAGAATATTTCCGTCGACTTGCCAACTTATCATACTATTATACAAAGCGTACTTCTAAATACAATCGCTTTTATTTTTATCCAGCAGAGATTAACTATTTGAAAGTAGATTTAGATTCTGCATTTAACGAGCAATTATTATCATACAACAATATCAACTTGATCAACTCTTATACTGATCAGCTGATTATAAACGGACGCTTTAGTTATTTGTATAATAATCAGATTGTGGGCAAGGCAGGCAACTTCACTTTCTTCCGATTTAATATTGAGTTTGCAGGCAATACACTTTCTTTGCTTCCAACGAGTACTTATAAAATTTCAGAATCAAATAGCCGCTTGATTGGAAAAGTACGCTATGCACAATATGTGCGACCTGATTTTGACTTCCGATACTATTTAAACTTCAATAAAACATCTTCGTTGGTAACGAGATTAGTTTCAGGTGTTGGCTATGCATATGGTAACTCCACATTAGTTCCATTTGAGAAAGCCTTTTATGCTGGAGGCCCCAATGACATCAGAGCGTGGAGGTCAAGATCTCTGGGACCAGGATCAAATGTAACAACAGATTTATTCCAGCAGTTTGGAGAATTTAAAATAACAGGTAATATTGAATACCGTTTTAATTTATACAAGTTTTTAAAAGGTGCAGTATTTTCTGATTTTGGAAACATTTGGTTATTGAATGATTCGGATGACAAGCCAGGGTCTGGAGTGAGTTTAAATACATTCGGAGATGAAATTGCAATTGGATCTGGTATAGGAATAAGAAGTGACTTTACCTTCTTTATTTTTAGATTAGATGCAGCGGTAAAAATGAAAGACCCTTCAAAACCTGTAGGGAGTCGTTGGATCGCTGGTGGTAATAACTTAACAGATGTTACTTTTAACTTCGGAATTGGTTATCCTTTTTTATTTTATTGCATTTGTGTGATTGATTTTTTGGACTTTATTAATTAAAATCTTACAACGAATTTTAATTACTTAAACAAGATAATGACTAGCAAAATATAATCGCCTAAATGTGATTATTCACTAAAACCCTGTCATTTCTTACACTTTTTAAAACACATAATTCCTTCAAAACATCACAATGTAAGAATCCAACTATATTTTAAAAATCAAAGTTTTAAGCGAGGGTATTTTTACTGCATCAAATATTTCAAACCAATGCATAAAATATTACTTGTAGACGACCGACCTGAAAATTTATACTCGCTTGAGAATATACTCGCGAATGAAAACAGGATTATTTTAAAAGCTTCATCAGGTGAAGAAGCCTTGAAAATCGCTTTTAGCGAAGATATATCATTAATACTACTTGATGTCCAAATGCCAGTAATGGATGGATTTGAAGTTGCTCATATGCTGAAGCAAACCAATAGAACGAAGAAAACGCCTATCATTTTTGTAACTGCAATCAGCAAGGAAAAAAAATACATGCTTAAAGGATATCAGGAAGGCTGCATCGATTATTTATTTAAACCGCTAGATGTAGATATTACACAAGCTAAAGTAAATACACTATTAAAACTTCACGATCAACAACGCGAATTGGAAATAAAAAATGCAGAGCTTGCGAAATTAAATCAAGAGAAAAATTATTTCCTTGGGGTAGCATCACACGATTTAAGAAATCCAATAGGTAATATTATTTCGCTAGTGCATATTCTTGAAGATGAAATGGGCGATACATTATCATTGGAAATGAAAGAAATGCTTCAAATGATGCATGATTCAGGAAAGGATATGTTAGAACTATTAAATAACTTACTTGATGTTTCGAAAATAGAATCTGGTAAAATGAATCTTAAGCTAAAGAATGATTCGATAGCTGGCATTATACAAAAATCAATTAATGATAATATCCGCACCGCCAATGCAAAAGCAATTATACTTGATTATAATATCGGAGATAATATTCCGCAAGTAGCCTTCGATAAAATACATTTACAACAAGTATTAAACAATTTAATTTCAAATGCAATAAAGTTTTCTTTCGGAAATACTCATGTAGAGATTAATGTAATAAGAAAAGAAAATGATATTGTAATTTCAGTAAAAGATCAAGGACAAGGAATTCCGTCAAATGATATTCACAGAGTGTTTCTTCCTTTTGCAAGAACGAGTGTAGCAAGTACAAATGGAGAAAAAAGCACAGGCCTTGGACTAACCATCGCGAAGCGCATTGTAGAGGCACATGGCGGAAATATTTGGCTTAGTAGCGAAGTTGGGAAAGGCACTACCTTCTTCTTTAGCCTACCAATAAATGAATATAAGAGAGAACCAATCCCTCTCGAGTTTATAAAAAGATAGCTGTTTAATTTGAAAATCAGGGCACCTCAAAAGGGTGCTCTTTTTTTTATGCGCGCTCGAGAATCATTGCATACCCCTGCCCTACGCCTATACACATGGTCACCATTGCAAACTTCTTATTCCCTTCAGCTAATTGATGGGATGCAGAAAGTGCTATTCTTGCTCCGCTCATTCCTAATGGATGACCTAACGCTATCGCACCACCGTTCGGATTAATACGACTATCATTATCTGCCAATCCCCAACTACGAATACATGCCAAACTTTGAGCAGCGAATGCTTCATTCAATTCGATAATATCCATATCGTCCCAGGTAAGTCCTGCATTTTTCAATGCTTTATTTGCAGCTTCTACAGGGCCGATTCCCATAATACGAGGTTCAACACCCGCAATACCAACTGAAACAATTCTACTTAATGCTTTGAGATTGTTTTTTTTCAAACCTTCTTCGGATGCTAGCAATATAGCAGCTGCACCATCATTTAATCCGCTTGCATTACCTGCAGTAACGGTACCGTCCTTACGAAAACTAGGCTTCAATTTAGCAAGCCCTTCGATAGACGTAGAAGGCTTTATAAACTCATCAGCCGTAAACAAAATCGGTTCGCCTTTTCGCTGTGGAATTTCAACTGCTATGATTTCATTTTCAAATTTACCTGCCTTTTGCGCTGCTACTGCTTTCTGTTGCGACCATAAAGCAAATTGATCTTGATCCTCACGAGAAATACTATCACGAATAGCAAGATTCTCTGCTGTTTCACCCATAGCATCTACACCAAACTTTTCTTTCATTAATGGATTGATAAATCGCCATCCGAAACTTGAATCGAACATTTGTGCATCGCGACCATAAGGTGTAGATGTTTTAGAAATCACCCAAGGGCCTCGTGTCATATGTTCTACTCCACCAGCAATCATTAACTCTGCCTCACCTAACATCAACGAACGCCCCGCAGAAGCAATAGCTGATAATCCTGATGCACACAAACGATTTACTGTTTCTCCAGGAATTGAAACAGGCAAGCCAGCAAGCAAAGTAGCCATACGAGCAATATTTCGATTGTCTTCACCAGCCTGATTAGCGCAACCCATTATCACATCACCTACAGCTGAAAAATCAACACCATTATTTTTTTCTGCCAGCTTTCTTAAAACCAAGGCAGCTAAATCATCTGCACGAATAGGCCCTAGCGTTCCACCAAAATTACCGATTGGTGTTCTAACACCATTAACTATGTATGCGTTCTTAATCATATTATTTTTCTTGAGGGAACCATTCCTTTGATGTTCTGTAAACTACTCCTTTGAACAACGCAACTGTTTGTCCTTGTTCATTCGTTACAATGATGGAATAAATTCCGATTTTATTTGTTAAACTTTTTTCTTCTGATGTTGCATAAATCACATCATCTTCTTTCAAAGAAACAGTATGTGATATAGAGGTTTCGACTGATACACTTTGACGACCGTGAGAGTTAGAAGAAAATGCTAAAGCACTATCGGCAAGTGAATAGGTAATTCCTCCATGAGCTATACCAAATCCATTCAGCATTTCCTTTCTGATTTTCATTTTTAATTTACAAAAACCTGGAGCCACTTCTAATACTTCAATACCTAACCACTGACTAAACCAATCGTGGTCATACATTCTTGAAACAATTTTATTGGCTTGATTAGCTTCCATGAATGATGCTTATTAATTAAAAAAAGATTTATTCTCTCTAACCATTTGGCGTAACAAAACAGATGCACGATAACGATCATCATGATACTCTATATACAGTGAATCTAAAATCGATAACACTTTCTCCAATCCTATTTCATCTGCCCATTTAAGCAATCCCTTAGGATAGTTCACACCTTTGGTCATTGATAAATCAATATCTTCTGCAGTAGCAATTTTATAATAAAGTGCATCCGCTGCTTCATTGATAAGCATAGCTAAAACACGAATAACAATTTCACTTGATAAATCATCATCCGTTTTCGCAACTGGATTAACCGCATTTTCGCCGTAATCATAATAACCCTTGCCAGTTTTTCTTCCTAGTCGCTCTGACTCTACCATTTTCTTTTGAATTAAAGACGGACGAAAACGAGCATCATAATAAAACTGCTTCCATACAGTTTCTGTCACCGTGTAATTGATATCATTTCCGATTAAATCCATCAATTCAAACGGTCCCATTCTAAATCCGCCTTTCTCTCGCATCGCTGCATCAACAGTAGCCATATCAGCAATTCCTTCTTCAACAATCTTTAATGATTCACCATAAAACGGCCGAGCCACACGATTCACAATAAATCCAGGAGTATCTTTAGCAATTACAGGAACTTTTTTCCAAGCCTGCATTAATGATTTACAATCTTCTGCTAAACCATCTTTTGTTTGAAGCGCTGGAATTACTTCTACTAGAGGCATTAATGGAGCTGGATTAAAAAAATGCAATCCGATAACTCGCTCAGGATTAGTACAAGCGGCAGCAACAGAAGTCACTGAAAGCGATGAAGTGTTTGATGCAAGTATACATGAAGCATTAACTACTTTCTCTAATGCTGAAAATAGTTCTTTCTTCACTTCTAGTATTTCAACGACTGCCTCAATGATTAAATCCGCAGAAGCAAATCCACTCAATGAATCGATAACTGTAATTCGGCTACACAGAGCCGTTACATCCTCCTGCGACATTTTTCCTTTCTCTACTAACTTATTCAATGAAGATTCTGTTTTCTTCAGTGCATTATTGGCAGCTCCTTCTTTGGCATCAAACAAAAAAACAGAATGACCAGCAGATGCTGCAACTTGTGTAATACCGCTTCCCATTGCTCCCGCACCTATAACTCCAACAATTGATTTTTCTGATAACATATTATTCTCCTTTAAATACAGGCAAACGTTTTTCAAGAAAGGCATTTACTCCTTCTTTATGATCATAAGTTTGGCCAGCTTGTGCCTGATAGACTTCTTCTAATTTAAGCTGTTGTTTTAAATCTGATGTTGCTGATTGATTCAACAACATTTTCGTTAAGGCGATACCTTTAGTAGGCATATTCGCTAATTGAATACAAATCTTATCTACTTCCAATTTAAGTACATCATCTGCAAAACACTTATACACCATTCCCATTTCTGCAGCTTCTTTACCTCCTACCTTATCTGCCAGCATCATTAATCCTGCAGCACGTTGAAAACCGATTAGTCGCGGTAAAAAGAAAGTTCCACCGCTATCTGGAATTAAACCTATTTTACTAAAAGCTTGTATGAAAGATGCCGATTCTCCTGCTAAAACAATATCGCAAGCTAATGCGATGTTTGCACCTGCTCCAGCAGCAACACCATGTACCACTGCCACAACTGGCTTCTGCGCTTCACGGATTTTAATAATGATTGGGTTGTAATGCTCATCAACAATTTTTTGAATTCCTGGTCCATCAGGAGCAATAGCCTCTGATAAATCCTGACCAGCACAAAACGCTTTACCTTCTGCTTCAATCAAGATACATCGAACAACATTATCAGCAGAAAAATTGTCGATTGCGGCTTGCATTTGCAAAGCCATTTCGCGATTAAAACTATTAAACTTTTCTGGGCGGTTTAACTTGATTCGGCCTACCCCATTTTCAATCGTAGCAGTTATTAAGCTCATCTTTAAATTTCTTACTACAAAGAAAACTAAAAAAGGCTTTCGTTAAGCTATATTTATGAATGAAGTATCAGTGACATTTGAACTGCTCAAATGGTTGTCGACAGCCATTACAAAAGTGTAAAGCTTTGCAAGCAGTGGAACCAAATCGGCTGGTAAGTGAGGTGTCTGTTGAGCTACAAAAAGGACAAGCCACTGGACCTTTATCATTATTGGCAAAAGGATGTAAATTTTCGAAACTCAGTTTCTCAGGAGGTGCAATTCCATAGGCCTTTAACTTTTCCTTGGTTTCATCGCTCATCCAATCGGTTGTCCATGCCGGTTTATAAATCGTTTTGATACTTGGAGTTAAACCAACCAATAAAAGTTTTGCTCTTATTTGCTCCTCCATACTCTTCAAGGCAGGGCAACCAGAATATGTTGGGGTAATGTCAACATCCACATTTGAACCAGTAATTCGCACATCACGAACGACTCCTAATTCAACAATGCTAATAGCGGGAACCTCAGGATCAGGAATAGAATTTAACAAGTCCCAGATTTCACTAATTTCTAATGTTACCATACTGCGTCAGGATATGTTCTAGGCAGATATTGCATTTCAGCTAAAAGATAGCCTAAGTGCTCGCTATGTATGCCTTTCAAACCTCCAGTTGGGGAATAAGTATTATTTTCAGGAACAGACAATGTTGCTTTAGCAAAAATTTCATGTACCATTTTTGTCCATTCATCACGCAACGTTGCTTTATCAAATGCAATTCCGTTGCTTATTAATAAAGCATCTATACTATCTTGCTCAAAAAGCTCATTCGTATATGGCCATAATTCGTTTAAGGAATTTTGAATACGCTGATGACTTTCTGCTGTGCCATCACCTAAACGAACTACCCAATCACCTGCATGTCGAACATGATAAGTAACCTCCTTAATTGATTTAGCTGCAAGTCCTGAAATTGTTTCATCAGTGCTCTTCATCAAATCACGAAACATCAGATAATCGAAACAACCATTTAAAAACAGTTTCATCATGGTAAATCCGAAATCTTTATTATCGGGCTGCTCCACCATTAATTTATTTCTAAACTCTCTTTCTCCTCTGCGAAACGCATAAAAATCTTCTGTTTTTCCGTCGCCTTCTATCTGAGCAGCATACGTATAAAAGCCACGTGACTGACCAATTAGATCTAGTGCTACATTACTCATTGCAATATCTTCTTCAAGGATAGGTCCATGACCTGTCCACTCAGAAATTCGTTGCGCATGTATTAGTGAATTATCAGCGATACGTAGACAAAAATCAATTAACGCTTTATTTAAGTCCGTCATCATATTTGTTTTAACCCGTCAGCTGTTTTGAAAAAGTTGGGAGAGCGATACATTTTATCATTTGCGGGGTCGAAGAATGCACCTGCATCTTCCGGAGAAGAAGCGATGATAGCATCACTTGGAACAACCCAAATATTAACCCCTTCTTGTCTTCTACTGTAAACATCTCTTGCATTTAAAAGAGCAATTTCACCATCAGGAGCGTGAACGCTTCCTGCATGCTCATGAGGTGCACCTTGTTTTTTTTGAGTGAACACTTCCCACGTAGGCCATTGATGATTTGATTCCATTATTACTAATCAATTAAATTATTAATTCACTTTTTTCTTAGTTGCATATGCTTTTGCCGCATCACGTACCCATTGTCCGTTTGCATGTGCGTCATTACGTTGTTTCAATCGTAACTTATTACAAGGTCCATTTCCATTGATAACCTGGAAGAATTCATCCCAGTTTATTTCACCGAAATCATAATGGCGAGTTTCCTCATTCCATTTCAATTTATCATCTGGAATTTTTAATCCGATAGCCTGAGCTTGCTCCACTGTTCTATCAATAAAGCGCTGACGTAAATCGTCGTTCGTATATAATTTCACTTTCCATTTCAAAAGATCGGCGCTGTTAGGAGAATCTTTATCAGAAGGTCCGAACATCATTAAAGCAGGCCACCACCAACGATTCATCGCGTCCTGAGCCATGTCTTTTTGCTCTTGAGTACCACGCATCAGGTAAGCTAAAATCTGATAACCTTGTTTATTGTGAAAGTTCTCTTCTCTACAAATACGCAACATCGCACGCGAATAAGGTCCGTAAGAACACTTAGCCAACACCGTTTGGTTTACGATTGCTGCCCCATCTACCAACCAACCGATGGCTCCAATATCAGCCCAAGTTAAAGTCGGATAGTTGAATATAGAGGAATATTTTGCTTTCCCTGATAATAGTTGATCGATCATTTCTGAACGATCCATACCTAAAGTTTCTGCTGCGCTATAGATGTACAACCCATGGCCAGCCTCATCTTGAACCTTGGCAATTAAGATAGCCTTGCGTGCTAATGAAGGAGCTCTTGAAATCCAATTACCTTCCGGCAACATTCCAACTACCTCTGAATGAGCGTGTTGCGACATCATTCTCAACAATTGCTTGCGATACTTTTCAGGCATCCAATCCTTAGGCTCGATTACCTTACCAGCTTGAATACTGTCGTTGAATGCATTTTCTTTTTCGGATAAATCCTCCGTTTTAACATTTATATCCATCGGAATTAAGGGTCTTATTAACTTTGCTAAAATAATAGTTACGACTAACCTACGCAAATGAGTTTAGTCAGAATAAATTAACATTTTAGTCAGCATAAAGTTTATTCGAAGATGTTTAGATTTTATGTAACATCGTAGAAAATTTTCAGTATAAAGTCCACCCGAAAGGGTATATATAATCAAACCACACACACTTATGAAAAAGATTCTCCAATCTTTTGTCGCACTTTCCTTTTTATTGTTTTTAAGCTCATGTAGAAATGTACTTGAGGTAACTTATTTTCAAGAATCAAAGGATACCGCTGTTGTTAGCAAACAGAAATTTATTGAAGAACATTATGTTTCTGTGATACAACCATACGATATTTTATCAATATATGTAAGCAGTTTGAATCCTGAAGCTACTTCTTTTTTTAATGTATTTAGTAAATCAGAGGGCCCAACTGTTGGGGATAGTTACTCAACCCGTCCTAATGTAGGTTACCTTGTAGATGCTGAAGGAAATATAGATATGCCGTTAGTAGGTAAAATCAAACTTGTAGGACTATCAACCATTCAGGCGAAAAGTTATATAGAAAAGCAATTAGAAAAATACTTACAACAACCAAGCGTAAGAATTTACTTTGAAAATTTCAAAGTGACTTTACTTGGTGAGGTAACACATCCAGGAGTTTACACGGTAACAAACGAAAAACTAACTTTACCTGAAGCAATAGGTTTAGCAGGTGATTTATCCATTTTTGGTAACAGAAAAGAAATAATGCTTATCCGTGAAGTAAAAGGAGAGAAATTTTATATACCAATTGACTTAACAAGAAGAGATTTATTTTACTCGCCATATTACTACTTACATTCAAACGATATTTTATATGTACCACCTGTGAAAGACAAGGTATCACAGTCAGACAACTTCTACAAAATAGCTCCTTTACTCATCAGTTTAGGAACGTTAGCCGCATTTGTGTTATTTAACCGATAGCATATTACTTACTTAATCTAATTGAACAATGAATCAGGACACTACTAACGCCTACGACTACAAAGTAAACAACCCCAATAACGATCAGAAAAACGAAAGTGAAAATACCATTAACCTTTCGCAAATAATAAACAAGTATTTCCTTCGCTATTGGTATTTATATGTTTATACATTAAGCCTTTCATTAGTTACAGCTTACTTTTATAACTGGTATGCAGACAGAGTTTATTTTTCATCATGTACCGTATTGATTAAAGACGAGAAGAAAAACGTTAACAGCAGTGATTTATTAACGCAGCTAGGGGCATTTAATAACGAAGGCGGTATTGAAAATGAAATAGGGATTATACGTTCAAGAATGCTCATATCCAAAACGATTGAAGAATTACAACTTTATAAAAGCTATTATCTAATTGGTGATGTAAAAACTTCTGAAATTTTTGCACTCAAGCCTTTTGAATTAAAAGAAGATACTCTTTATAGTCTTGCTTTTAATACATCCATTAAATTGGAAATTATAAACAGTAATAAGTATAAACTAACTTACCAAAAGGGAAATACAGAACATATAGGTTATTATTTATTTAATCGTAAAATAAGCAACGATTTAGGAATATTTTCAATCGATAAGACATCTGACTTTAGTCGACAGCCATACGATTCAAAAAATTTCACAAAAAGAAAATTCATTGTTAAAGTTGCAGATAAAAGTCTATTAACTGATATTTATCAAAGCGCTTTAAAAGCAGAGCCCATCAGCAAACAAGCTTCGATGCTTCAAATATCAATTCAGGGAGCTACTCCATCTAAGAATGAAGCATTCTTAAATAAACTTTGCGAGCTTTATGTAAAGAAAGGGATTGAAGTCAAAAATGAATATGCTGTTAACACACTTAACTTCATTGAACAGCAGCTTGGGGCATTGACTGGTGAGATTAATGAGAATGAAGTTAACGTAGAAAGATTCAGAGTTTCAAGAGGGATAACTGATTTATCTATTGAAGCCAACGCATATTTAGAAAGTGTAAAAAACTTCAACGGACAAATTTCACAATTGGCAGTGCAAAGCAGCTTTCTTGATTACCTTGGTGGTTATGTTAAATCAGACAATAAAAATTTAACAGGAAATATATCACCAGGAAGTATATTAGTTAATGATCCATTATTACAAAGCTTAGTTTTAAAACTAAATGAATTAGAAAACAAGAAAAAGTCGCAATCTAACTTATCTAAGGAAGACAATCCGTTAATGGTTAGTTTAAATACTGAAATTGCAAATACTAAAGCGGCATTATCAGAAAACATTAAATCACTCAAAAGTGGAATTAATGCTTCCTTAAGCGAAGCCAGAAGTCAGCGAGGAAGTGTTGAATCTAAGTTAAGAAGATTACCAAGTGCACAACGAGAATTACAAGGGATGTTAAGAGGTTCAAATATTAAAGAACAGCTTTACTCCTACCTATTACAGAAAAAAGCAGAGACAGCTATCTTATTAGCATCAACAACTGCTGATAACCGAGTAATTGATAATGCAAGGACATTTATCAAGCCTCTTAAGCCGATACAAAGTTTAAGTTACACCATTGCCGTTATATTCGGTTTGATATTACCTGCGTTCTTTATTTATATCAGAACTGCTTTTAACGATCGCATTATCGACCGTAATGATTTAGACGCAAGAACAAACATTCCTGTAATAGGTATGATTGGATTAAGTGCCTCAAAGTCAAACTTGGTTGTAACTGAAAAGCCGAACTCTCATATTTCGGAAGCATTTAGAACAATCCGTACCAACTTGCAATATTTCAATCAAGGCAATCAAAAAGCAACTATTCTCATAACATCATCAATCTCATCGGAAGGAAAAAGTTTTACGTCTGTAAACCTTGCGTGTATGATGGCTATGTCTGGTAGAAAAACAATCCTGGTAGGTTGCGACTTACGTAAACCTAAAATAGCTATCGGATTTGACTTCGTATCAGAGATTGGATTAAGTAATTATTTGATTGGATTAAATACCGAAAAAGAAATTATTCAAAACTCGGGAACGATTCCTAATCTTGATATTATCTTATCAGGACCTAAGCCTCCTAACCCATCTGAATTAATTATCTCTCCAAAAATGGAAGAGTTATTCGTTTATTTAAAAGCGAATTATGATTATATCATTCTCGATACACCTCCTGTTGGATTGATCACAGATGCGATGGTACTTTCAAAGTATGTAGATGTAAGTATATACATGGTTCGTCAGCGTGTAACCAGAAAACACCATTTGAACTTTATCAATAAACTATATAACGAAGGTAAATTAAAAAATGTCTGCATTGTATTTAACGCTATCAAGGCATCTAACAGAAGCTATGGTTATGGATATGAATACGGATATGGATATGGGTATGGATACGGTTATGGCTATGGTTATGGCTATTACGAAGAAGATAAGGAAAGAAAAAGTTTAAAATCTACTTTTAAAAAGCTATTTAAACGAAAGAGTTCCAAAGCCTAACTTAATAAATTAGACGATGAAACAAATTCGTGCTAAACTAAAATCTGTTTTAGACGGAGAGACCCAAACACTATTTAAAAACAGTGTTTGGGTTTTTGTGTCAAACATTTATGGTGTATTGCTCGCCTTCCTGCGATCAATAGTGATAGCACGTGGATTAGGTGCTGAAATCCTGGGAATTTACTCAGTCATAATTGCTTTTGTTTTAACTATTCAAGAAGTAATAAAACTAAATGTCCCATTAGGAATTATTAAATTCGGCGCACAATTTATTTCACACAAATCACCTGAAAAAGTAATCAGCCTTCTAAAAAGAGGCATCATGTATAGCATGCTTTCTGCATTGCTATCGGTTATTGTCATTGCAATAATAACTCATTTTTTATATCCGCACTTTTTCGATATTGTAGGACTACAGAAATTTATCATTCTTTATGCGGCAGTAAATGGAATTTGCTTTTTAGACAATATAGGAAGAGCTGTATTAAAAATCTATTATCGATTTAAAGTGAATTCCATCGTTCAAATAATAATGGACACAATTGAATTTGCGGCCATAACACTTTCTATTTATTATTTCCCAAATAATCTTGACTATTTCTTTTATACAGTCATATCGACTAAATTATTGAATTCCTTAATCTGTAATTTGTCAGTTATTATTGAATTAAGAAAGGACTTGTTCCCTTATTTAAAAACACCTGTTAGTGCTATCAAAAGTCATTACTCCGAAATACGTCATTTTATATTTGGAAATTCATTTGGAAACACTTTGAAAACTTTTTTAAATCAAGGCGATATTCTTCTATTGAATCTCTTAGGCACTCATGCCACTGTAGGATTTTATGCGGTATCCAAAAAACTAGCTTATGCTATTTTAATTGTAACTGACCCTTTAGTAACTTCTATTTACCCTCAATTAGCTCACCTAGTTGCACAAAACAAATGGAAAGAATTAAAGTTAATGATAGGTAAAATTACCAGAATTGCATTAATCCCATCAGCAATTGCGACAATTATAATTTTCTTTTTGAAAGGAAATATTATAACATTTCTTTACGGGCCATCATTTATTCAATCTGTACCAACCTTCTTTATTCATTTTATGGGTGCTGCATCTGGCTCAATATTATTTTGGACGTTGCCATTAATGCAAGGCCTCAACCTAACTAACAAAAGAATTAAGATTTATTTGTTTGCAATTCTAATCAATTTCGTTTTAGCTTATCTTCTGACTTCACATTTAGGGCCTGTTGGGGTTGCAATTGGTTTGCTATCTGCTAATTTATTTATCAATTGCTATTTTGATTTTTATTGTCTGAAAAGAATAAATAAAAAAATTACGTTAAGTGATGATACTAGAGAAACAGTATACATATATTTATCGCCATATGATATATTAAGACCGAGAACAAATCAACTAAGTGATGTTCGTTTTTGTGATGGGTTTGTACAAAATAATAGAACTATCCACCTCGTAGTTCCCTTTGTAAAAAGAGAAGATAATATTTCTAAAGAAGATGTTCCAAGAATTTATGGAATTTCAGACAAATTAAACATTCACTATTTAAACACAAATTTTAAATCCGATGTAAAAGGGAAAATTAATCTAATAAAAATAGTTGTTCTTAATTACTTCAAAATAAGAAAACTCTCTAGTGATAAACAACGTAATTACATTGTTATTTCAAGGAGCCTTGCCATCTTATTTCCCTTTTTAATTACAAAGGCGTTTAACAGAAAAAATTTAAAGTTTACTTATTGGGCACATGACTTTAGTAAGAAAAAATTATTTCATTGGAGCTACGGCTTATGCGATAATATAATTGCTACAAATTCTTCTATTACAAATTCAATTTATCAGCTTACCAATTACCCTATTAACAAAACAATTATTTCATCAAATCCAATTACACAAAATCAAGCTGATGACTACATTGATAAAATTGAAGCCAGAGACTTACTTGAAATAAAACATTCTAAACAAGTGGTTGTTTATACTGGAAAGTTAGCAATTGACTATAACTTAGAATTAGAATATATTTTAAAAGCCGCTAAGCGTTTACCAAAATTTGAATTTATTTTTACCGGTGGCACTCCTTTAGCCGTTGATTATTGGAAAGAATGGTGCGATGATAATGGAATTGACAATGCGGTTTTCACTGGATATATTCACGATTATCAAAAAATAAAATACTATCAGTTTGCTGCTGATATCCTTGTTTCATATTATACAAAACAGGGACATGATGTCAACTATAATTTCCCCAATAAAATATGTGAATACATGCTCACTGGGAATCCAATTGTCACTCCGAACTACCCAGCCACTCAAGATATTTTAAATGAACACAACTGTTATTTCGTAGCACCAGAAAATGATATCGAGTTAGCAAACAAAATAAAAATGGCTATAGAAGACGAAGAAAAATCAGCAATTATCGCTAGCCAGGCACGTTTTGATGTCCAACAAAACACTTTTAAAATAAGAGTTTCAAATATTATTAACTTTTTAGAAAGCAATGACTAATTTGTCGAAATATTTAAACTATGGTTATACCAACCGATTAAGTAAATACTTGTCAAAGTTATTACCTGATCGTTTAGTTTTTTCATTTTTAGTGAAAACGAATTCGGCTCAGCAAAACAACACTTCTTCAAATACAGAAACAATAGAATTATCAACATTAAATCAAAACAATACTTTAGCTAAAGAACTTAAATTACTATGCTCATCTTATAATTTTGAAAACAACATATCACTTGTTGTATTTGGAAGTTTTTCAACGGAAGAGCTGATTACCTATAGTGACTTTGATGGTGTATTGATTTATGACGAAACGAAATTCATCAATTTTAGATTGATAATTCAATTACGAAAGATAATCGAACAAATTAATTTATATGCACACCTTCAAGATAGTTTACAACACCACGGAATTTTAGTTGTCGGAAAAAATGAACTCCTGAACAACTCAAATAGTATCATAAATCAATTAATTAAAGAGTCGAAAGTTATTTCTGGCGACAGAATAATAAGATTAAACATTCAAAGTAATTCAAACTACAGAGATTCATTAAACAAATTAATTAAAAGCATTCAATTAAAATTACATCAAGAAGCAAAATGGACGAACCAATACTTTTTTAAAAACTTATTGAGTGAATTATTACTGCTCCCCTGTTCATATTTACAATACAAAACAGAGAACTACGTATCAAAAAAAGATAGTTTTGAATTAATAAAAAACCATTTATTGTCTAATGAAATAAATTTAATTAGCGAGCTGGAAAAAATCAGAACAAACTGGACTCAACCAATTATAAATAATCAAGATTTATCACACACCTCCGTTGAAAAAATCAAAAACAATTCTAAAACACAAATAGAAGCTATCTCTACATTATCAGAAATAAAAGAAGATTTGCTTTCATTTATTATTAGATTAAAACCGAATGATTAAAATAGCATTTATAATCGATAAAGGGTTTATGCAATCTCTAATTGAGAAATGCAGGAAACAACTTTTGTCTGATTTAAATTGCAGTATTGATACAATTCAATGGAATCATGAATTACGAAAAAGCTTTTCAAAAGCCGATGAATATGATTTTGTGATTAATTTTTCAACGCATACATTATTTAAGAAAGATTATCCGCACGAAAATCTTATACAAATTCCATTTATTTCTAATTTGCGATCAGGAATATCTAGAGAATTATATCAAAGCATTATCAATAATGATGATAGTTTTTTACTGAATACAATAAAAACGTTTGCAGGAAAACAATCTTTTCAAATACATGGGCATCGCTATTTACTAATCCATCATTCGTATAATCGATCATTTAAATTTATAATTGATAAAATTCCAAACTTATTGATTGAATCGATAAATCGTTTCCATATTGAGAACCAAACAATCTGGCAAGACAATCATCCGAAGTCAATACCAATTAGAAAATACAAGTTTGAACTATTCATTAAGAAGATAAAGCATTACCTTAAAACTGCATTTACCTACCATTATTGGAAAACTGGTATTATAGAAAACACCGTTTCGGAAGTGCTAAAAAACAAAATACTGCTTAAACAAGTACAGTGGATAAAAACTAAAAACAAACGAGATTTTATCGCTGACCCTTTTGGTTTTACTACAGGAAATGGTGACTATATCATTTATGAGAAATACAATTGGAATAAAAAGAAAGGGCATATTGAAGTAAGCGAACGCTTAACACAAAGAATTGTATTTAAATTAAAAGCTGATTTCCATTTTAGTTATCCGTTTGTATTGGAAGACTCAAACGAAATTTATATTATTCCAGAAACACACCAGACCAATTCGATTGACCTATACAAATGGAATGATAATAAACAGGAAATGGAAATGACAAAAACAATAATTGATAATTTTCCTGGAGTAGACAATACCATCTTAAAACACAATAATAAATATTGGTTATTCTGCACGACATCAAAGTATAAAATGTCAGACCATCAATTAAATCTATTTTATGCAGATAAATTAACAGGAAATTGGACCCCACACCCCCTGAATCCCATTGTAACATCAATCACTAATTCAAGACCAGCAGGAAGCTTTATCAAAATAGGAGGAAAAATTATTCGTCCTTCACAAAATAGCGGATTAACCTATGGTGGCAAAATAGTTTTCAATGAAATCATAGAACTATCAGAAACAAAATATGCTGAAAAGATTATTGAAGTGTTCTCTCCAGAAGATTTCAAAAATAAAAGTATAAAGGGTATTCATACGATAAGCCCATTGGGCAATTCAACTTTAATTGATGCCAAATTCACAGGATTTAAAATTGGTAAACTTCATTTCTAGTATGCAGATCATCAATTATCCTTTAACAGGCTATCAAAAAGAAGACTACTTTCATTTATATGAAAAAGTTGTTGATTCGCTGAAAACCAATCCAGCTATTAAATGCATCTGTACTTTTGGAGGTGTAAATCAACCAGGCATTTCTGATATTGACTTGCTGATCACGTTTAAAAATGATTGCCGTTTTAGTGGTGATATAATTTCCGATCTGACAGAAAGAGAAAGATTGTTGTTTACACATGGAGTAATGGCACTTTCAGAGCAACATTGGTTTCAGAATAAATCCTACGCGATGTGGGACAATCAAAAATTAATTTTCGGAGAACAACCTGACGGTAACAACATTTTAGTTTCGAATGAAGAATTATCAGCTCTAAAAAAACAAACCGCTTTAGAATTTCTATTTACTAACTATATTGACTTGACGTTGCAGAAGGAATATGGAGTAATTAAATTGAGAGATTTACTTCAACATACCAAAGGACTAACGTACGATTTAAATTATTTGAATTTGTTGAACACTTCAATCGATAATTACATCTCAAATGCAAAAGAATGGATTGCTAACTGGCATCAGAAACAACCAAGCAATCGAGAGATTGAAAAATGGTTTATTGATTTTCATCAAGCTTATTCAAAATTTATACAATCAGTATTTGAAGCAGACAAAATTTATTTGCCAGGATCTGTAAATAGAAATTTTTCAAAAAATATTATACTTAAATCATCTAAAACAATCTCATATACACGCAGTGGATTACTTCTTCCTTCATTCATTGCTCCTCTAGGGCAAAAACGATATTTAAAATTAATGAACAAACTCAATAATTTTGAGTTTTCATTACCTTACACAGCTAACGCCGATAACAGTATATTAGAAAAAAGAATTCAGTTCTTTAAAGAAATGAAAATGTACAATCAATTACATTTTCCAAAACTTGGATTACTTACAACAAGTTTAATGTCAAAATTAGTTTAACAATGGAATTAAAAAACCCCGGTGCATTAATCGAAAATAATTGGAGATACAATTTTTTAAAAGAGTATTTTAAAAACAATCCATTTAAAGGTGCTACATTACTTGATTTAGGATGTGGACCACGCCCCTATTATTCGATTTACAAAAACTATTTCGACAAATCGATTGGAGCTGAAATGGCTGACATGCCTTTCCCACAAAAAGCAATTGATATTTACTGCTCAGCTACTGATGTTCCTTTGCCTGATGAAAGCATTGATTGTATCTTATGTACAGAGGTAATGCAAGACATGAAGGAGCCATCCGAATTAATCAATGAATGCTATAGATTATTAAAAAAAGGTGGAACATTAATTCTTACTACTCCATACCTTGTACCGATTGCTGATGGACAATGGGATAATTATCGCTTTACGCAATATGGATTAAAATACACAATTGAAAAAGGTGGATTTAGAGAGCTATCTGTTTATCCTGTAAGCGATGTCGTTGGTGCCGGAATCACCTTACTAGTGAAGCCTGTATTGCGTTTCTGGAATTTATTAGCAAAAGCTACGCGCATTAAATTACTAGGACAATGGTATAATCCATTACTATTTATTACAGTAATGATTCCTCAATTAGTGTACATGGCTTTACGTCCATTACCAATTTTAAAATCTGCATTCAAAAATTTCAGCTACGGACCTATTGGTTATATAACTATATCAAAAAAATAAAATGAAAGTTTTACATATCATATGGTCGTCGAATATAGGAGGGATAGAAAGCGTTGTGCTTAATTTAGCATCAGCGCAGCAAAACCATGGTATAGTAAAACCTACACTCTTTGCAGCCAAATCAGAAGGTCCATTATTTGAAAAGGCACAAGAAAAAAATATTGATCTAATAAAAGGTAATTTCAAAAAAGGAAGCAGCAATATTTTCAAGATTAATGAATGTATAAAGTTATTTCAGCAATTCGACATACTCCATCTTCATTCTTTCAATCCAATAATTGCACTTGCTGCTATTCGTTCAAAACGAAAAATTGTTTTTACCGAACATGGAAACTTTGCCTTTGAGAGAAAGCAAGGAATTTCAGAGAAATTTTCTAAAAAGCTTCAAGAATTATTTATAAATAAATGTGCCAATCACATCACTTTCAATTCTGAATTTTCAAAAGCAACTGCAATTGCAAAATATCATCTAACTAAAAAACCATTGAGTGTTGTTTATAACGGAGTTGAATTACCCCCAACGGTTGAAAAGAAAACAAAATCATCTGATACTATTCGAATTGGATTTGTTGGTCGCTTAGTAGAAGTTAAAAGAGTTGATCGCCTAATTGAAGTTATCTCAGCTATTAATGATAAATCTAAAATCAAGGTAGAACTCATAGGTGATGGTCCACTGAGGCAGAATATTCTTAATCAACTAGCTGAAAAAAATTTAACAAATATTATTAAGCTTTTAGGATTCAAAAATAATTTATCGATTTATTATAGCCAGTGGGATCTACTACTTGCGCCTTCGACTAATGAAGCATTTGGACTTGTCGCAATAGAAGCATATTCTAACGGATGCGCGGTAGCTGTATTTAGTGATGGCGGGGGGTTAGCTGAATTAGTAAATCAATGTGAACCCAATATGGTTTTTAAATCAACTAACGAACTTACCGCGTTCATTGAATCACTAATCGAAAAGTCACAAGATCTGAACGAAATTAACATTCGAAATCATCGTAAAGCATTTGCTCAGCAATTCTCCATTGAAAAGATGGAATCAGCAATTAACCAAGTTTACTTATCTTTATAACATGTGTGGAATTAATGGATTTATGATGCTGGGAAACAGCTTGCCTATTGAAGCAAGTGAACACCTCGTGCGTATGAATCAACGTATTCAACACAGAGGCCCTGATGATCAAGGTGCTTATATCAACACTGAAAAAGGAATTGCTCTTGGACATTTACGACTAAGTATCATTGATTTGTCAGATGCCGGACATCAACCCATGTTTGATGAAAGAGGGAATTGCATTGTTTTTAATGGGGAGATTTATAATTATAAATCCATAAAAAAAGAAATCACTGACTGCGTTTTTAAATCCGACAGTGATACAGAAGTGTTATTACAACTTTATCACAAAGAAGGGCATGCTGCATTACAAAAGTTAAATGGAATGTTTGCATTTGCTTATTTCGATAACAAGAATAATGTATTAAAATTAGCAAGAGATAGGGCTGGTAAAAAACCGCTCTACTACTCTGCTATGGGCGGAGTGTTTTCGTTTTCATCTGAAATAAAAGCGCTCTTAGAATTACCTTGGATAAAGAAAGAAATTGATGAAGAAGCGCTCTATCACTTTTTAACCTTTAATCATGTAGATGCGCCTTCTACATTTTTCAAAGGTATTAAAAAACTTGGTGCTGGTGAATACATGACCGTTAGCAATAATGGAATTATAGAATTGAAATCCTATTATGACATACACTACGAGAATTTAAATCATTCAAGTGAAAAATTAATTGAAGAAACATTATTTGAAAAGTTAAATAAGTCGGTTGATTTAAGAATGTTAGCAGATGTACCTGTTGGTGCATTTTTAAGTGGTGGCGTCGACTCAAGTGCCGTTGTTGCAATGATGAGGGCAAGAACAGCAGGATCAATTAAAACATTCTCTGTTGGATTTGAAGGACAGCCAGACTACGATGAAAGGATATATGCTCAAAAAATAGCGAAGCAGTTTAACACTGATCATTATGAAAAGATTGTAGGTAAAGAAGATATCGAAAACTTTTTGCCATCTGTTGTTTCCATATTTGATGAACCCATGGCGGATGCCACTTGTATACCTGTTTATTTTATTTCTGAATTAGCAAGGAAACACAATACCATTGTTGTACAAACGGGAGATGGTGCAGATGAGTTATTAGCAGGATATAATAGCTGGCAAAAATATGAACAGATATATCCTTATTACAATTTATTGAACAAGCTTCCAAAAAGTCTATTACAACTTGCGTCATCAACTATTGGATATGATGATAACAAAACAGGAATCAAAGAAATAATTTACCGTGCTGCTAACGGACAAGAATTATTTTGGGGAGGAGCAAAAGCATTTAAAGAAAATACTAAAAAGCAGATTCTATCATCTGAATTTCTAAGCAATCATGCATCATTAGATTCTTATGCTGTAATCAAAAAGCATCTGAACGAATTTCAAAAAATTCGAGAGAAAAACAATTGGTTAAGTGATAAGGATTGGATGTGCTATCTGGGATATAAGTACTTAATTCCTGCTAAATACCTCTATCGGATGGATCGTATAGGAATGGCACATAGTATTGAAATCAGAAATCCTTTTTTAGATTATGAATTTGTAGATTATGCATTATCGATTCCATATTCGCTAAAGTCAAAAAACAAAATTCCAAAATACATTTTAAAAAAATCGCTAGAAGGGACATTGCCAAATGAAATTCTTTATCGAAAGAAAATGGGATTCTGTGTTCCATTGAGAGAATGGTCGCAAGATATTATTATCAGAAATATTGAAAGTGATTTAAGCAGCTTTTGTAAAAACACGAACATCTTTAGTGAGTCGGGATTAAGAACACAAATTAACGCGATGAAGAACGGGAAGAAAGATTACACGAATAATCTTTGGACGATCTATTTCATCATGCAATGGTTTAAAAAATGGATGTAATGAAGAAGGTCCTTTTAATTACCAACATACCCAACCCCTATCGCGTTCCGTTATTCAACGAGCTTTCTAAGCAATTAAAAAATGAGAATATCCATTTAAAAATAATTTTTGCAAATAAAACTTATAAAAGAAGGCTCTTTCAATTAAATGAAAATGAATTTCAATTTGATTATTCTTTTTTAGATAACGAAGCCATTACGATTGGGAACAACACAGAGAATTCTTATTTTACCTATAAAGGACTTAGTCAACATTTGAAAAAAGAAAAGCCAGATGCAATAGTTGTATCAGGATTTTCAAGCGCTACAGTAAAAGTATTTTTGTATTCGTTACTTACACGGACACCTTACCTAATCTGGAATGGTTCAATAGCCAAAAAAGGAAGGAAGGATAGTCTCGTAAGAACGATGCAAAGAAAACTGTTAACTCGTTTCGCATCTGCATTTGTTGCTTACGGAACTAAAGCAAAATCCTATTTAGCAAGTTTAGGAGCCCGAGAAGAAAAAGTTTTTATTGCAACTAACACAGTCGACACAAGTTTCTTTGAACAAGAAACAGAAAAACATCGAGCAACGTTGGTAAATGATGGTACGAATCATTTTATTTATCTTGGATATTTAGTACCAAGAAAAAATGTTGGTCAGTTAATTGAAATTGCTAAAATTTTAAAATCACAACGCAATGATTTTTGTATTGACATAATTGGTGATGGAGAAAGCAAACAAGCACTAGAAAAAATGGTTGTTGATTATCAACTTTCGGATCAAATAAAATTTCACGGATTTAAGCAGAAAGAAGAACTTCCGCCCTACTTTGCTAAAGCAAAGGCATTGTTATTCCAAACCGACTTTGATATTTGGGGACTTGTACTAAACGAAGCTATGGCTGCGGGTGTACCTTGTCTATCTTCTATAAATGCTGGGGCAAGTGAAGATTTAATCAACAATGGTGTTAATGGTTACATAGTAGATTATCAAAATAAAGAGGAAATAGTAGAAAAAATCAATTTTATTATCGAAAATCCGGAAAAAGCTCAGGAATTAGGGAAACAAGCTGGGGACTTTATCCGTAACAATGCTTCACTTTCAAAGGCCTCGACGGGGTTTGTGAAGGCTATAAAAACGTCATTGCACTTATTTATCTAACAAAAACTATTTTTACAAAGCATAATTGCCGAGTAAAAATTAAAGATTATGAACTTTCGAATTTGGCTCAAGTGGTTTAAGTCGCTGCACATTACTAAAAAATGGTTTATTGTTCTGATATTAATCAGACCAATCGTCGATAATTTTTATGAGCTGAAAGAAACATCTTCGTTAGCAAGTCCGCTATACATTGTTGGAGTATTAACTCCCATATTAATTTTATTTAGCGCTACCTCTAATAAACTAGCACGCATTAAACAATCTGTTTATGACAGTCCGTTTAAATTATTTACCTACTTCTTGGTCGGAAACTGTTTAATTTTCTATGCTACACAGTTGTCTATATCATCAATCGGTGATGTGATTAAGTATACTACACCAGCTTTAATTTTCTTCTATTGCAGGATGTTTGTTCAGACAAAAGCTGATCTCGATGGAATCTTATTCGCATGTTTACTAGCATGCATCTTCCCATTAGGAATGATGTTTTACGAATCGATTTTTAACCCAATTGCGGTTGAGTATGTGAGTGAAGGACGAGGTGGTGGTGCGCGAATTCGTGGTGCTTATGCAGACATTATGAATTATGCAATCTACATCGAGATTTTATTTATCACGATAAGTTATTACTTCCTAACGTATATCTATAATAAAACAAAACTTAAAGTAACTCCATTTCATATTGTTATTACACTAATGATTGTATTTTTTGGATTAACTAAAATTAAGCAGGTATCGACGTGGGCCGTAACATTAACAGTTTTTGTGTTTTTGATGGTACATAACCTTAAAAATGTAAAAGGATTAATCGTAGTATTTTTTGTTTGTATTATTGGAGGATTATTCTTTGCTGAAGATATTTACAACAAGCAAATTGCTCCATTAATTGACAAAGAAATCAAAGTTGTAGATAATGAAAATGATAAGTCGCAAGCACTTAACGGAAGGATGAGTCGATGGGAAAAATATTTTGAGATATGGGAACAGATGCCAGTATTGAATCACTTTATAGGCGTACCTAGTTCTAATTTTAAAGAAACAGATAATATGATTAGTGCCGGCATGCACTCCGATTATGTGCGACTATTATTTTTAACTGGATTTATTGGAGTTGGTGCCTACACGCTTTACTTTATTCTAATTAACACCGCCTATTTCCAACTTTTAATTCCAGAAAAGTTTCTCTTAATATCGACTACTGCATCCTTGCTTTTATGGTCTGTCAGCACTATTCCAACATTATATGCACCATGGATGTACTTTATGTTTCCAGTAGTAGCTTATGCATCACTCCCTAAAAAAATGCAGTATTCATGAGCGATAAAAAAAACATATTACTCTTAGGCAAGCTGCCTCCACCGTATATGGGGCCATCTATTGCAACTGCATTGTTATTACAGTCTGATTTATCACGTAATTTTAATTTGTTGCATGTTGATACGAAAGTAAATTCAGATTTAAAAAACATTGGTAAATTTAACTTCGATAAATTAAAAAGGAATATAGACATCTATAAGAAACTAATTAAGATCAATAAAAAATATCGACCTGAATTAGCACTTATACCATTTAGTCAATCAACAATAGGATTCATAAAAGACTCCATTTATATTTATATCTGTTTACAACTAAAAACAAAAATTCTTCTTCATCTAAGAGGTAGTGAATTTAAAATCTGGATGAATCGATCCAATGCGCTAACACGTTGGTATGTTAAATCCACATTGAAAAAATGTGAAGGTGTAATCGTACTAGGCAACAACTTGAAATATTTATTTGAAGAATATCTACCGGAAAATAAAATTTTTGTTTGTCCGAATGGTGGTACTTATGATTTACCAGTTAGAAAAAAAGTAAGTGACAAAATAAAAGTTTTATACTTGGGTAATTTACAACCATCAAAAGGGATAGAAGATGTAATTGATGCTGCGAAAATACTAGCAGAAAAAAATATCAATTATACATTTGATATTATTGGTGGATGGAGAAATGAAGAGATAAAAAACAAGTGTCTCCAAATTGTGAATAACAATAATCTTGATGTCAACTTTTATTCGCAAAGTGAAAGCAATCGGAAATTTGAATTAATGTCGCAATCAGACATTTTCTTATTTCCTCCTCGTGCACCTGAAGGACATCCATGGGTTATCATTGAGGCAATGGCTTCATCGCTGCCAGTAATCAGCACTGATCAAGGAGCAATTGTAGAATCGGTAATTGATGGAGAGAATGGATTTATAGTAAAGTCAAAATCGCCGGAGGAAATAGCCGACAAAATAGCTATTTTAGTAAATGACGAAAGTTTAAGAATTTCGATGAGTAAAAAATCGAGAGAGCTATACGAAGCAAATTTTACTGAAGAAAAAATGGTTCAACGATTAACAACAATAATAAATCAAATAACAGCTTAACAATGGAACAACTGACGCAAAACTTAAAAGATGGAGCAATGCAAATTATGCAGGTTCCATTCCCTGCGTTAAATGCAGGCCAGGTGCTTGTTCGTAATCACTATTCATTGATAAGCGCAGGTACTGAAGGAAAGACTGTTAAAGATGCGCGATTAGGATATATTGGTAAAGCAAGAGCTAGAAAAGAAGAAGTAAAAAAAGTTATTCAAACAGCAAAAACGATTGGCCTTTTTGAAACCTATAAAATGGTGATGAACAAACTCGATGCTCCAAGTGCATTAGGTTATAGTTGTGCAGGAGAAATTATTGCTGTTGCTGATGATGTAAAAGATTTTAAAATTGGCGATAAAGTAGCTTGTGGTGGATCAGGTGCTGTTCATGCTGAAGTAGTGGCAATCTCTGTTAATCTATGTGTAAAGCTTAACGATAATGCAGATTTAAAGTCGGCATGCTTTACAACAGTTGGAGCTATAGCGATGCAAGGCATTAGACAAGCGGATTTGCGCTTGGCAGAAAACTGTATAGTAATTGGCTTAGGCTTAATTGGTCAGATTACTGTATCTCTATTAAAAGCATCAGGAGTAAATGTTATTGCAATTGATATTGAACCTAATCAAGTTGCTAAAGCCAAAATGATGGGAGCTGATTTAGCTATATCAAGAAATGATGAATTACTATCTAATAAAATAAATGATTTTACCAATGGCTATGGTGCGGATGCGGTAATTATCACTGCAAGTACCAGCTCTAACGACCCAATCGAATTAGCAGGAGAAATTTGCAGAAAAAAAGGAAAGGTAATTATTGTAGGTGCCGTTCCAACAGGATTTTCTCGTAAGAATTATTATATCAAAGAACTTGAATTAAAAATGTCTTGTTCGTATGGCCCTGGTCGTTATGATGCAGAATTTGAGGAAGAAGGAATTGATTATCCTTATGCTTATGTAAGGTGGACAGAAACGCGCAACATGCAGGCTTTTGCTAAATTATTACAAGATCAAAAAATAGCGATTGATAAAATCATCACTCATGAATTTGCATTTTCTAATGCTAAGTCCGCATATGATTTAATTCTGGAAAGAAGTGAGCCATTTGCTGGAATCGTATTAAAATATGATATTGAGAAGAAACTCGAGTCAAAAGTTGTTCTTAATCAAACCAAAAAAGCCAGCCAGGTTAATATCGGATTAATTGGAGCTGGTTCATTTGCACAAAACATCTTATTACCAAGAATCGCAAATACAGATAGTTCATTTGTTGGACTTACAACTGGAAAGTCGAATAACTCAATAAACATCTCTCAGAAGTATAAATTTAATTATTGCACTAATGAAGTAAATGATTTGTTTGCTGATGAAAATATCAATACCATTTTTATCACCACTCGACATGACAGTCATTTTGAATATGTAAAAAAAGGAGTTGAGAATAGCAAGAATGTATTTGTAGAAAAACCCCTTTGTTTGAATGAGGAAGAATTAAATATTCTTAAAGCTGATATTGAAAAACATAATGGCAATATCATGGTTGGATTCAACAGACGATTTGCTCCACTGCTTCAAATGATAAAATCAAAAACAAGTAGTGAGAGTCCAGTTTCCATTCATTATCGTATTAATGCAGGAATAGTAGCCGCTGATCATTGGACACAAAATCCTAATATTGGCGGAGGTAGAATCATTGGAGAAGTTTGCCACTTTATTGATTTATGTGCATTCATTGCAGGAAGTAAAGTGAAATATGTTTCAGGCTTCAGCATGCTAACGGCAGGCAATACCGAAGATACGGTGACCATCAATTTGATAATGGAAAATGGCAGTATTGCTAATATCTGTTATTACGCTAATGGATCAAAAGATTTAGCTAAAGAAAGAATTGAAGTTTATAATGGAGGTAATACATATATACTTGACGATTTTAAATCGTTAAACATGTTTGGCAAAAGCAATAAAAAAATTGAACAGAAACAAGATAAAGGTCATCAGCAAGAAATAAATGAATTTATCGACTCAATTAAAGAGGGTAAGTCCAACCCAATTGCTTTTGAAGAAATATACAATTCAATGCTTGCAACTTTTAAAGCAATTACCTCTATTCGCAGCAACGGACAATCCATAAAGATTGAATAGTACTATGTCGCGCATTGAAGAATCATTAATTAAACTGCAGAACTATATCGAAGGGGAGTCTTATAAAGGCTTTGACCCTTATGATACATTAATGTCGTTTATTCCTTTTGTAAGAATCAATAAATGGTTAGCTATCATTGCCACACAAGTCCAAAAAAGAAATCCCATTAACATACGTCCTTTATTAGGAATTAAAAAAGATTACAATCCAAAGGGATTAGGATTAATGTTACATGCATATGCAGTATTACAACAAAAGCAACCATCGAAAGATTATTCACCACAAATAGAATTACTGATTAATTTATTAAAAGAGTTAAGCACAAAAGGATATAGTGGTTATTGCTGGGGATATAATTTTGGATGGTGTAGTCCTGAAAAATATTTAAAGCCCTACTCTCCCACTTCCGTTGCAACAGCATTTATTATTAAAGGATTTTACGAAGCATATAAAGTAAATCCAACGGAAGAAATCAAATCAATCATACTTTCAGCTTCTGACTTTGTATTATGCGATTTAGCATTTACCGAAGATGAATCAGGCATTTGCTATAGTTACTCGACAGAAAAAAAAGACATTTGTTATAATGCGTCTTTATTGGTGGGAGAAATTCTTGCCATCAATTATGTCATATCCAAGAATGAATCAATAAAGAAAAAATGTCATCATATAGTTAACTATGTAGTCAACAAACAACATAGTGATGGACATTGGGCATATAGTAAAAATAAATCTAGCGGTAACGAACGCACGCAAACCGATTTTCACCAGGGATTTGTATTAGAGTCTATATCAAATATTATAACGCTTTGCGAAATTAAAGATGAGACCATCGAATATTCACTAAACAAAGGATGCAGCTTTTATATCCTACAACAATTTGAACCGAATGGAAGATCGCTGTTTAGGATCCCTAAACTATATCCAACAGACATACACTATCAAGCTCAAGGAATAATTACTTTGTGTAGATTAAAACATAATTCATCAGAGTTACATTCCTTCGCTAAATCAATTGCGGAATGGACCATCGAAAATATGCAATCGAAAAAAGGATATTTCTATTACAGAGTGTATAAATTTTTCAAGGACAAAACATCGTATATCCGTTGGGGACAAGCGTGGATGTTTTTAGCGTTAGCTGAATTAACCGAAGCAGAAAAATGAAAAGAATTATAATATACATGGGGCATCCAGCCCACTTTCACTTATTCAAGAATACAATCATTCTTTTGAAAGAAGCTGGACATGATGTTAAGATTCTTATTAAGAAGAAAGATATATTAGAAGATCTACTTAAAAACCAAGGTTGGGACTATACCAATATTCATTCGAAAGAACGTGGCGACTCACGATTTAAAATTGCATTAGCCTTATTAAAAAGAGAATTAGCGCTACTCAAAATTGTGTTACAATACAAGCCGCATTTGATGGCTGGAACTTCTGCTGAAATTACGCATATTGGAAAAATCACGCGCATACCATCAATTGTTGTGAATGAAGACGATGCTGATGTTGTTCCTTTATTTGCAAAAGTGGCTTATCCAATGGCGACAACCGTTTTAGCGCCTCATTGTTGCGATTGTGGAAAATGGAATCACAAGAAAACAGGATACGATAGTTATCATGAACTGGCTTATTTGCATCCGAATCATTTTCATGCTGATGAGTCTATCGTAAAGAAATACATACAAGAAAAAGATTTTATCATCTTACGATTTGCAAAGTTAAATGCACATCATGATGAAGGAAGAAAAGGAATCGATGATGCGCTAGCATTAAAGCTTATCGAATTAATTTCTCCATATGGACGAGTGTATATTACCAGCGAGCGAGAACTTTCAAAAGAATTGGAACCCTATCGCATCAGCATAAACCCATTACATATACATCATGCAATGGCCTTTGCAAAAATGTATATTGGAGATAGCCAGACAATGGCTGCTGAAGCGGCAGTTCTAGGAACTCCTTCTATACGCTTCAACGATTTTGTTGGTGAGATTGGCTATTTGGAAGAATTAGAGCACAAGTATCAACTAACTTTTGGTATTCGAACATCAGATAGAGAAAAACTATTTGAAACAACGAAAACGCTCATTGAACAAGGCGATTTAAAAGAAGTATTTAAGCTTCGTAAAGAAACTATGCTAAAAGAAAAAACAGACCTCTCAATTTTAATGAAAGATCTGTTTCTCAAGTATTGTAAAGCTTAGGCAGTAACTAAAAAGAGTTCCTTTAATTTCTCAACGGTATAATCAATTTCCTCTTTTGTTGTAAAGCGACAAAACGAAAAACGAATAGATGGTCGCGACATGTCTGCATTAATTCCGCGTAAAACATGAGAACCAACATTACTTCCTGACGAACAGGCACTACCTGCAGAACAAGCAATACCAGCGATATCTAAATTAAACAACAACATTTCAGCACTATCGATTTTCGGGAATGATACATTTAAAACAGTGTACAAACTATCATCTGTTATATCACCATTAAACTTCACTCCTTCAATTTCATTTTTTAATCGATCAGCCATGTAATTTTTCAAACCTTTTACATGAGCCATATCTTCTTGCATGTCAGCGTAAGCAATTTCTAATGCCTTTGCTAATCCTACAATTCCGTAAACATTCTCCGTTCCTCCACGCATATTACGTTCTTGAGCACCACCCGTGATAAACGGCTTTATCTTCACACGATTATTGATGTATAAAAATCCAATACCTTTTGGTCCGTGAAATTTATGCGCAGCACAAGTGATAAAATCAATCGGCAATGATGACAAATCATGTTCAAAATGTCCCATTGTCTGAACTGTATCAGAATGAAAAATTGCATTATACTTTCTGCACAAATCACCTACTTGCTGTAATGGAAGCAATGTTCCAATTTCATTGTTAGCATGCATCAAAGAAACAAAACTACGATCGTTGTTATTTAACAATTCTTCTAAATGATTTAAATCGACATGACCTTGTTCATCAACATTAACAAGACTCAACTTGATTTCACCTTTATGTGCAAGCTCTTCTAACGTATGCAAAACAGCATGATGTTCTAACGCAGAAGTTATAGCATGCTTTAAGCCTAAGTCATGCATTCCACAACGAATGGCCATATTATCAGCTTCAGTACCGCCGGATGTAAAAAATATTTCTGCCGGAGATGTTTTTAATAACGATGCTACTTTCTTTCGTGATGTCTCAATCAACGAACGAACTTCACGTCCGTAAGCATGAATAGAAGAAGGATTTCCAAATTGACTTTGCAATACAGGAATCATCGCTTCTACTACATCGGGATGAATAGCTGTTGTTGCGGCATTATCGAGATAGACTTTCATAAATTTCGATTGATTAATTAGATGTGATTATTTCTTTGATATCGGAAATTATTTTCTCTGCTAGATTATCTGCAGTTGTCATTGATTCACTTTCAGAATAAATTCGAATGATAGGCTCCGTATTTGATTTACGAAGGTGAACCCACTCTTTGTTAAATTCTATTTTAACTCCGTCGATTGTATTGATTGGCTGAGCCGAATATTTAGTTTTGACTCCTTCTAACACATCATCAACATTAATCTCTGGCGTTAATTCAATTTTATTTTTTGAAATATAATAATCAGGATATGATGCTCGTAACATTGAACAAGTCTTTCCATACTTTGCAAGCTGCGTTAAGAAAATGGCAATACCAACTAATGCATCACGTCCGTAATGTAACTCTGGAAGAATTACCCCACCATTTCCTTCACCACCAATAACTGCATTTGTTTCTTTCATCTTAGTAACAACATTCACCTCCCCAACAGCTGCTGCTGCATAAGTACAGCCATGCTTTTCGGTTACATCACGCAAAGCACGAGTAGATGATAAATTAGAAACTGTATTTCCTTTTTTATGTTGCAAAACAAAATCGGCTATTGCTACTAACGTATACTCCTCACCGAACATTTCACCATCTTCACATACAATAGCAAGTCTATCCACATCAGGATCTACTACTAATCCAACATGCGCACCTTTCTTTTTAATTTCTTTAGCTATCTCTGTTAAATTCTCCGGTAATGGCTCTGGATTATGAGGAAACTGTCCGTTAGGTTCACAATAAAGCGCTAAAATATTTTCAACTCCTAATGCTTTTAATAAAGCAGGCACAGCAATACCTCCCGTTGAATTAACACAATCAATAGCAACTTTAAAATTCTTTTCTTTAATTGCATTAATGTCAACATAAGGCAAAGCTAAAATACTTTGTATATGACGATTGATGGAATTATGATCATCAGAAATATTTCCTAACTTATTTACATCAGCAAAAATCAACTCATCACTTTCGGCGATTCTCAAAAGTTCTTCTCCATCGGCAGCAGAAATAAATTCGCCTTTATTGTTTAACAATTTTAGGGCATTCCATTGTTTAGGGTTATGGCTTGCCGTTAGTATAATTCCTCCACTCGCTTTATGAAACGGAACATCCATTTCAACTGTAGGAGTTGTTGAAAGTCCTGTATTGATAACATCAACACCCATCGATACCAAAGTAGAAATAACTAAACCCGAAACCATCTCACCTGAAATTCTCGCATCACGTCCTACAACTACTTTACAAGCTTCGCTTTGATTTTGATTTTTCAACCATACAGCATAAGCAGCTGTAAATTTCACTACATCTAATGGTGTTAATCCTTCGCCTTGAATTCCGCCAATGGTTCCTCTAATTCCTGATATTGATTTTATAAGTGTCATTCGTAAATTAATCTTTTGATTTTATTAAATGTCCCATTTTATCTCTTTTAGTCTTAAGATAAAACTCGTTGTGTTCATTTGATTCTATTTCAATTGGCACTCGTTCTAAAATTTCTAATCCGTAGCCAATTAATCCTGCACGCTTAGTTGGATTGTTCGACATTAATCTCATTTTAGCTATACCTAAGTCGCGGATAATTTGCGCGCCCACACCATAGTCTCGCTCATCCATTTTAAATCCGAGTTGCAAATTAGCTTCAACGGTATCTAATCCTTCTTCTTGAAGCTTATATGCTTTGAGTTTATTTAGGAGTCCAATTCCTCTTCCCTCTTGATTCATGTAAACGATAGCACCTTTTCCTTCAGCTTCAATTTTCTTCATGGCTTGATGTAATTGCGGACCACAATCACAACGACAAGACCCAAAGATATCACCGGTTAAGCAAGATGAATGCACACGCACAAGCACAGGCTCGTCAATAGTCCATTCACCTTTCACTAAGGCAAGATGTTCCATACCATTGTTCGATTGAGTGTAAGCAATCAGTCTAAAATCGCCATACTCAGTTGGCATATCCACTTCAATATTTCTATGAATTAATGTTTCATGCTCTAAACGATATTTAATGAGTGCTTCAATAGAAATTATTTTCATGCTGAAACGCTCTGCAATCTCAATTAATTGAGGAAGACGCGCCATTGAGCCATCTTCATTCATAATTTCAACAATCGTTCCTGAAGGATAAAATCCAGCTAATGATGCAAGGTCCATAGAAGCCTCTGTGTGACCTGCTCTTCTAAGTACACCACCAGTTTTCGCTTTCAGCGGGAATATATGTCCTGGTCGACCAAGGTCAGAAGGCTTAGTGTTTACATCAATCATTGCCTGAATAGTTTTAGCACGATCGGATGCAGAAATACCAGTTGTACAACCATTACCTAATAGATCAACTGAAACTGTAAATGCTGTTTCATGAGAGGCTGTATTTGTGTTTACCATCATTGGCAGCTGCAACTCTTCACAGCGCGATTCAGAAATCGATACGCAGATTAGTCCTTTACCATGCGTAGCCATGAAATTCACTATTTCAGGCGTAACACTTTGAGAGGCTATCACGAAATCACCTTCGTTTTCACGATCCTCATCATCTACAACAATTATTATCTTACCCTCACGCAGATCTTGCAATGCCTCGGCGATTGTATTTAATTTAAAGCTTCCCATGGTTATTTTTTGTCGCTGCAAAATTACAAAATAGTGTTGGTTGATTTTGATTTTAGGGTAACATTAATTGAAATAAAAAAAACTTTCAAAAAAATGTAACCAAAGAAAACGACCTTCCGTTATACAACTCAGATTCAACAATTGAATCATTCGTTCTGAAAACATGATATAATTTGGATTTAAAATTTATAAACCCCGTAAGGTTTATGATTTTTAAGGATCCACATAACAATAAAAACATTTTGCCCCGTAAGGCAAGATTAAATGGTTTTGGTGTTTTAGGTTAAATGTCTGGAGAGTAGCCCCGTAAGGCTACTCTCAATAGACAGCTTAAAATTTAAAAAATCAGTTAATCAAAAGCATGGTTAGCTTTTCAGGTTGATTGTCAGTTATGAAGTAGCCCCGTAAGGCTACTTCGGGCTGACTAAACTAGAGCTAATTTTAAAAAAATGGTTAGGTTTTTAGGTTGATATCACGAGGGGGGCCTGTCTCCCCTCTGATATATTAAAGACCAAATTCATAAAAAACAAAAAAGTCCAGACATGTCTGGACTTTTTTTGCTTAATGCTGTTTCTTCTTAAGATTCAGTATAGAAAAATCGGAATTTTCTTTTTTAATGGTGTTTTGTAAACAACCTAATCCATCAATCGACATTTCCACCACATCACCTTCTTGAAGCCATTGAACCGGATAATTTGGATTATTTAATTTACCTGTTCCATTTAATTCAAGGAAACAGCCTGTACCAACAGTTCCAGATCCAATCACATCACCCGGAAAAATATCCGCACCATAGGCACAGCGCTCAATGATTTCAGCAAAGGTCCAATCCATATCAGCCATATTCCCTTCACTAACCTGCACTCCATTCACCCAGCATTTCATTGAAAGGTTATAATTATTCCCTTCGTGATCTTTTTTAGCAGCCACTTTAAAAGCTTCAAGTTCATCTGGCGTTACCATATAAGGACCAATAACAGTTGAAAAATCTTTTCCTTTTGCTGGTCCGAGATTTAATTTCATTTCTTCCATTTGTAAAAGGCGCGCTGACATATCATTCATAATCATATAGCCCGCGATATATTGATCAGCATCTTTGGCTTTTACATTTCTTCCACGTTTGCCCAATACAACGGCAGCTTCCAATTCGAAATCTAATTGACGGAAATGGTCGGGCATACAATAAATATCTCCAGGTCCTTGAATTGCATTATGATTTGTAAAATAAAAGATGGGGTATTCATCAAATTCTGGAATCATCTCCACTCCACGATTACGGCGTGCTGCAGCCACATGCTGACGAAACGCATAACCATCACGGCAAGATGTAGGCTGAGGCACAGGAGCTAACATATTGACAGCATTCCATTCCAGGCCAACAAAATCTATTTTACCTTCATTGATATTTAATTCCATTTTGCGCGCTTCATCCATCGATTTCTCTTCGCCATCCAATAATTCTTTCATTGAAAAAGGAGCTGAAACGCCCATAATAGCTGCTAATTCAGCATAAGGATAAATTTTTCCGTTAACATAAAATGCTACTGCGGGTCCTTTCGGTGTATTGATACTGACAAGTTTCATATTTAAAAATTTGGATACAAAAGTAACCATTGGTTAAATTTGTCGGACTAAAAAGTGAATAAATTTCCGATATTCGCAACAGACAAATAATATTATGCCTCAATATCACAAGCAAGGATCGATACCACGCAAAAGACATACGCAGTTTAGAAATGAACAAGGTAAACTATATGCTGAAGAATTAGTTTCCACGCATGGATTTTCTAACATTTACTCTCTTATTTATCATTGTCACCCTCCTACTATGGTTAAGTCATTAGGAGAACCATTTTCCAGAGAGCCAAAAATTGTTGCTCAACGCTTTTTAAAGCATCAGAGTTTTTTAGGTTTTAATATTGAGCCAGAAGACGATTATATGGAGAGCAAAAAAGCTGTTTTAGTTAACAATGACCTACATATTTCGTTGGCAGCTCCAAGAAAATCGATTAGTGATTATTATTTGAAAAATGCTGATGCTGACGAGGTTATTTTTGTACATAAAGGCTCTGGGGTTTTAAAGACAATTTACGGAGATATTGATTTTGGATATGGCGATTATTTAGTTATTCCGAGAGGTACAACTTTTCAATTACACTTTAACGATGAGAACAATCGCTTATTTATTATTGATTCCTTCACTGCAATTGAATTTCCGAAGCGTTATTTGAATAATTACGGTCAGTTTGAAGAGCATGCTCCAATGTGCGAGCGTGATATCAGAAGACCTGAAAGTATGAAAACTCATAACGAAACGGGCGACTTCAAAGTAATGATTAAAAAACAAGGTATTGTGTATCCATATATTTATGCAACCCACCCTTTTGATGCGATTGGATGGGATGGTAATTTATATCCTTATGCTTTTAACATTCAAGATTTTGAGCCAATAACTGGCAGGCTTCATTTACCTCCACCGATACATCAAACATTTGAAGCTCATAATTTTGTCATTTGTTCATTCGTACCTAGAATGTATGATTACCATCCTCAGTCGATACCAGCGCCTTATAACCACAGTAATGTAGATTCTGATGAAGTATTATACTATGTGGATGGAGATTTCATGAGTAGAAAATCAGTTATTCAGGGCCAAATCACCTTGCATCCTGCTGGAATTCCTCATGGCCCACATCCAGGAACCGTAGAAAAAAGTATAGGCCAAAAAGAAACAAAGGAGTTAGCAGTGATGGTAGACACATTTAAACCTCTTTGGCTAACGGAGGAAGGGGTTAAAATTATGACGGATGACTATTACCGATCTTGGATTGAATAACAAAAAATAATAGTTAAAAAAACCGGGGCCTCCCCGGTTTTTTTTATTGTAAAAGATATTGACAAATCAGAAGTAAAACAATTGTTGAAAATTCATGCTAAAAAACTAGCGAGATATGGTGTGTTATATTAGAATTTTTCTATTTTTGAAAATTCACAAAATCTGAGAATACAAAACCAACTGAAAAACCAAATACTTACTTATGAAACGACTGATACTTACGCTTTTGTTATTCGTTAATGTAACGATGTTAAAGGCGCAGTTCACAGAGAACTTCGACGGCCCAGGTCCTTACGGTCTAACCTCAGCAGGAAATCCCGGCTGGAACATCGATGCTAACTATTCTACCAGTGCACCGAACTCTTACAGAGGTCGATATGGAAATGGTCAGACGGTTACTTTAACCAGCAACTCATTTTCGACTGCGGGAAACAACTACGTTGTCTTAAACTTCAAACAAATTTGTAAAATTGAATTTACAGATACTGCGAAAATTGAAGTTTCAATTGACAATGGAGCAACTTGGACTCAAGTAACTGGAACTAACAGCACTTATTTAGGAAGCGCCGATTTTACCAACCAAGGAAATCGTTTTAGCGAACTTTCTTATGGAATCTGGGCTCCAGGAACGACAACTGCTCCTGCAGCAAACTGGTGGCAAAACGAAAGTTTTGACATTTCCGTAATTGCTTCTAATGCCAACAACGTTTTAGTCCGATTTACATTAGTAGATTTCAGTAGCAATAATGGATTAAGTGGAAGATACGGCTGGTTACTAGACGATATTGAGGTAATTGCCTCTCCATGCGAATTAATTCCACCAACTGTTGTGAACACACCTGGATTCCCAACTTGGAATGGCCCAGTTTACAATACAGGTCCTTATGATATTTATGCAAATATTTACGATAATTCTCCCACTCCTATTCAGTTTGCAGATCTTTTATACTCTGTAAATAGTAGTCCTTACAGCTCGACAGGTGGTATGTTCTTATTTTACCCTGATACTACATGGTATGGTCAGTTATTCCCAGCAAACGTTGGCGATACTGTTTGTTGGTATATAGATGCATATGATGGTTGTTTCAATGTTGGTTCATCAGATACTTCCTGTTTTATCGTAAGCGATGGTGCTAGTATTCCATTCTGTGATGACTTCGAAAACGTATCTGGATCTCAACAATTATGGAGTTTTAATACAGTTGCAGGTACACCTTGGGAAATTGGAAATACATCAATCGTAACTCCACATGGCGGAAGTAATGTTTTGGGATTCCCATTAAGTGGTACTTACCTAGATAATAGTGAAGCCTATGTATCTACTCCTATTTGGGATTTCTCTGGGGTTTCTTTAGCAAACATGACATTCTGGCAAGTAACAAACCTAGAGAACAATTATGATGGAGTTGTTTTACAATTTTCTTCTGATCCTACAGTAGCTAATCCAACATGGACAACAATTGGAGTTCAAAATGACCCTAACGGATTAAATTGGTATAACGGAACAATTTCAGGTGGATCCATTGATGCATGGACTGGTGTTCCAAATACTACTCAATGGAATAAATCAAGTTACAAATTAGGTACAGTAGCTGGATTAATGGGGCAACCAACTATTCAGTTCCGCTTTAAAATGACTACTGATATTTCCGTTCAGCGTTTAGGATTTTGGATTGATGATTTCTGTGTAACAATTCCTTGTACTGGTGATATTGGTATCAATGCACTTAACTCACCATCAAATGGAACAGGTATACCTGCAGGTCAGCCTGTAAGTATCGATCTTACATTAGAGAACTATGGTACTGCTCCTCAATCAAACTTTAACTTTACCTATACAGTTAATAATGGAGCTCCGGTGACAACTCAAATTGCTGGTCCATTAACTCCAGGTGCTCAAATAAACTATGTTTTAAATTCAATCACAGCTCAAACAGGTGCATTTACAGTTTGTATGTGGACGGACTTGGCTGGTGATTGCGACCATACCAATGACAGTGTTTGTGTAAACCTCGTTGGAATCCCTACATTAACAGCACCTCTATGTGATGATTTTGAAAGTGGTAATCAAGGTTGGTCGGCTACTGTAGCACCTAACCAAAATCAAGCTGATATTTGGGAATTAGGTACTCCCGGAACAGGTAATCCTGCATCAGCATATTCAGGCTCTAATGCATGGGATGTTAATTTAAATGCAGGTTATGGTAATAATGATCTTACTTACCTATATACTCCTTATTTAGATATGAGTAACATCACAACTGGTGAGTTAAAGTTCGCTATGTTTTATGACGCAGAAAAAGGATGGGATGGAGTTATATTAGAATATACAAATGATGGTGGAGTTACTTGGAATTATATCCCTAACGACCCTAACTGCGCTAAAAATTGGTACAATGAGAACATTCCATTAATGCCAAACTTTACTCCTTATGATGCTTGGTCAGGTCCTTCTTCAGGATGGTTTTTCCCTTCTTACAAATTATGTTGCTTAAGTAATGTTTTAGGAAGCTCTACAGCGATTCAATTTCGTTTCACTTTCTCATCTGATGGTATAATCGTTAATAACGGTGGTGCTACAATCGATGATTTCTGTGTAACCGGTACCAATGGAAATGATGTTGGAATTTCAGTTCTAGGTGGCGGTATTACTAATGCTCCAGCTGGAACGCCAGTATCATTGATTGCAACATTATCAAATGCCAGTGCAACTCAAACAATTACTTCTATTCCTATTTCCTATACAACTTCGAGTGGTGCATCAGCGTCATTTGTTTGGACCGGTTCATTGGCTCCATGTTCTAATTTGGATATTAATTTACCTCCTTTTAGCATGATTGCAGGACCTGTTACGGTTACAGCTTGGACTGAATTACCTGGAGATGTAAATCTATTGAATGATACTGCATCGACAATTATTTATGGTCAGCCGACAATTACTCCAACATTTACAAATTATTACTCTGATAACTTCGAAAATGGAAACATTGGATGGGCTCCTGCGGCTGATCCACTAGCTTCTGCTGGGAATTCATGGGAATTTGGAACTCCTAACTTCGGTACAACTACAGGAGCTTTCTCTCCTACTACATGTTGGGATATGAATTTAACTAGTGCAGTTGCTGGTGCTACGCAAGCTTATTTATATACACCTTATTTTGATTTAACAAGTGCAGCAGGAGCTACATTACGTTTTATGCAAAATCGTGATATGAATACGTTCGGACCTGATTTCTATATTGAATATTGCTTAAACAATAATAATACTTGGACAAGGTTACAACCAGCTTTGACAACAGATGCTATTAATTGGTATAACAACGTTGATATCTGGGATGATGTTTCTGGCGGTTGGATTAAGAGTGAAATTAAGAACCTAGAAAATGCTACTAACGGTGGTACGTTGCCAAATTTAATTCAGTTCCGTTATGTATTCATTAATAACTTCGGAACAATGGATGGAGTTTCAATTGATAACTTTGAATTATTTGTACCAATTCCATTATCAGTAACTCCAACTGTCGTAAATACTACAGTTCAAAATCAGTTATTATTCCCAGGCCAACCAGTTAATTTCTCTGGTAATATAAAGAATAATGGTGTGTTTACTGTAAACAATCATATGGCTGTTTTATCAATCGATGGTATCATTGCAAGTTCTGATTTCGTTGACTACAGTTCAATCGGTGGATTAGCAACTGATAGCTCTAAATTACATGCTTTTAGTACCAACTGGATTGCTGTTCCAGGTTATCATGAAGTTTGCGTCTATACTTACGACCCAAATAACCAAACAGACAACTATCAATTAGATGATACTGTTTGTATTAATGTATTAGTATTTGATTCTGTAACTACAAGTCAATTGCCATATTGTACAGGATTTGAAAGTGGAAGCCAATGGGTAACTGCCAACTCTGATTCTTATGCGTATGATGATTCATGGCAAATGGGCAACCCAACAAAACCAACATTAAGTGGAGCATACAGTGGTACAATGGCATGGGCTACAGATTTAAGTGGCAACTATAATAATATAGATTCAGCAGGTTTATTCTCATCATTAGTTCGCGTAGAAGCTGGTCACTGTTATAAACTAGAATTCTGGAATCGTTATAAAATGGAGTATGGTGCTGATGGTGGAGGAGTTGATTACTCTGTTGACTACGGTCAATCTTGGAACAATGTAGATTATGCTGGAACTCCAAATATTCAATTGTATGGCGCTAGTCCTAACTACACATATGTAACTGCATTGAATCCGAACAATCCTACAGTGCTTGGATTTACAGGTAGCAGAACAAGTTGGTTTAAGACAGAAAAAACAATTGATCCAGGTGTTAATACGCAAATGATTATTCGTTGGAAATTCGCTTCAGATTACTCCGCTGTTGACGAAGGTTGGGTAATAGATGATGTTTGTATCACTGACTTAGGATTATGTACTCCAATAGGTGTAAATGAAATTGCAGCTGATAATTTCGGATTAAGTCAAAACTACCCTAACCCATCGATGACAAATACAGCTATCGATTTTGTTATCCCTGAATTTGGTCAAGTTAACTTAACTGTTACAGATTTATTAGGACAGACAATTGCTGTTCTTGTTGATGGAAACGAAGGGGCTGGATTACATACAGTATATTTCAATACTGCAACACTTTCAGAAGGAATGTATATGTATACATTAAATTACAACGGAAAAACAATCACAAGAAGAATGGTTGTCACCAAGTAATTTAATTAACTCACCCAAAAAGCCCTATAGTATACACTATAGGGCTTTTTTATTTAAGCCGTTTTTTATAAATTGCATTTCACAAAATTATATTTATGAAAAAGAGCGTCTGTCTTGTAGTCCTATATTTTTTATTTTGCCAATATGCAAAAGCGCAATCCACAAACTTTTTCTCCATTTGGACTAATGAGCAATATTCAACTGCTCCTTCCAGATATGCATATCCTCAAGAATTTTTAGGAATCACCTATAATCATTCGATGCTTTTCAATGAACTACTAAAAGCTCCTGTCGAAAATACTAAGAGCAAGAACTCCTTGTATTTAAATGTACCGATAAGCAATCAAAAGCAAATCCTTTTCGAAATAAAAAAGGTTTATGTAATGCACCCTGACTTAAATGAAGTATTTAATGAAATTCAAACATATAGAGGTCAAGGAATCAGCGATCCAAGTGCAAAACTTGCATTGAGTATATCACCTATTGGACTTCATATAATGATTACCTCCCAAGATGGTGTTTTTTATTATGATCCGATAAACAATTTCGACACACAAAATTGTATACTTTATGAAAAGAAAAACTTTAATAGAAATACAGGATTTAGTTGTGAAACAGACGATCTTTTAAAAGAGGTTCGATCATTAAATAGCATAACAAATAATCAAAGATCACATGGAACACAACTTCGTAATTACCGATTAGCTCTCTCTTGCACAGGAGAATACGCGGCATTTTATGGAGGCACCAAGGCTGGTGCTTTGGCAGGAATGGTAGCATCTGTAAATCGTGTTAATGCAGTATATTCTGATGAATTGGCTGTTAAGTTAACATTGATTCCTAATGATACATTACTAATTTATACCAACGCTGCTACCGACCCATTTACAAATACAAACGGTTCAACAATGCTTGGGGAAAATATAACTACCTGCAACAACATAATTGGTTCTGCCAATTATGACATTGGACATGTATTCAGCACTGGAGGTGGCGGAGTGGCCTATTTAGGCGTTCCCTGTACTGCTAACAAAGCTGGTGGAGTTACAGGCTCTAGTAGTCCAGTTGGAGATGCGTTCGATATAGATTATGTGGCTCATGAGGTGGGACATCAATTTGGTGCACAACATACGTTCAATGCTTCTACCGGATCATGTAGTGGAAACCGAACAGCAACTGCAGCATATGAGCCTGGAAGCGGTATTACAATTATGGCTTATGCTGGTATTTGTACATCAACAAATAATTTAGCACCGAATAGCATCCCTTATTTTCACACAAAAAGCTTTGATCAAATTACAACCTATATTACTACAGGAAATGGCAGCACATGTCCTACCACTACAAATACTGGAAATACTCCACCTACCTTTACACCAGCCTCGCTAACTTACTCAATTCCTTTTCAAACCCCATTTGAACTAACAGGAACAGGAAGTGATGCTAACGGCGATGCCTTAACGTATTGTTGGGAGGAATTCGATTTAGGAGCTTCAGGGAACTGGAATGCGCCAGTTGGAGATGCTCCAATCTTCAGACCTTTCTCTCCGGTTAGTAGTCCGAGTAGAATATTTCCAAAAATCAGTGATATTGTAAATAATGTTACCACTATTGGCGAATTACTACCTTCTTATGCACGCACCTTAAAATTCAGAATAACGGTAAGGGATAACCGAATTGGTGGTGGCGGTGTAATGCATCCAGAAGATACCGTGAAAGTGAATGTTATTAATACAACAACAGCATTTGCAGTAACAAGTCCTAATACTAATGTTACATGGAATACAGGACAATCAGCATTAGTAACCTGGAATGTATCTAATACAACAGCAAGTCCTATTTCTTGTGCAAACGTTGCTATTCTACTCTCAACCGATGGCGGATTTACGTACCCAATCACTATATTGAGTTCAACTCCTAATGATGGTACAGAAACGATAACTGTCCCTGCTTACTTATCCACCACAGCAAGAATAAAAGTTCAAAGTGTTGGAAATATTTTCTTCGATATATCAAATACGAACTTTACGATTGCGGCAGGATCAACTGTTCTTTCGACATTAAATACTGCAACACTTACAACAACTACTTATTGCAGTGGGTCTACATTAAATGTCAGCTATAGTGGCGATGGACCTGCGAATACAGGAAATATTTTTACTGTGCAGTTATCTAATGCATCGGGAAGTTTTGCATCTCCAATTAGTATTGGAACTTTATCATCAACAGCGAATACTGGAAGCATCAGTTGCACGATTCCTTCCAACACTCCTACAGGAAATGGTTATCGTATAAGAGTGATTGCCTCTAATCCATCCATAATTGGATCAGATAATGGCGCAAACATTTCTATTCAAAATTCAATTACTACATCAGGAATAATTTCAGGACCGACAACAATTTGCCAAGGTCAAACAAATGTTAGTTACACTTGCACTGCGGTTGCCAATGCTACTACTTATAATTGGTCATTGCCAACAGGATTTACAATTACAGCTGGAGCAAATACAAACGCAATAACTTGTACAATAGCAGCCAATGCGATCAGTGGAAATATTAGTGTTTCGACAAGTAATATATGTGGCAATGGACCAGCCTCTTCGAATTATGCAGTTACTGTTAATGCACTGCCGCTAACACCAGGTAGTATAACAGGAACTATTGCGCTTTGTCAGGGCGATAAAAACATTAACTATTCGATCTCAACAATTGCTAACGCTACAAGTTATTTATGGACAACGCCAAGTGGTGTGCAAATTATTAGTGGAAATACTACAAATATTATTTTGACAAACTTTAGTGATACTGCACAATCAGGGACAATTACAGTTCAAGGAGTAAATGGATGCGGGAATGGTGCGAGTGCAAGTTTATCCGTTAATGTGTCCAGTGCTCCAATAACTCCTGTAATATCAGCGAGTGGTTCAACAACCTCTTGTAGCAATCAGGGAGTGCAATTAAGTTTTACTGCTCAACCTGGTTACAATTACCAATGGCGATTGAATGGGAATAACATCAGTGGTGCGACAGGTAATACTTATCTTGCCACCACAACAGGAAGTTATGATGTAGTAGCATCCATTACTCCGATTGGTGCACAAACATTTAATTCTACTTCAACAACATTTATAACTGATAACTCATGTACTGCTGCAACAAACACTATTAATGTAAGTGGTTATAACGGAACCATCAGATCAAGTGGCATCTATGTAAAGATGAATATCACGCATACATGGGTAGGTGACTTAGATATTTATTTACAGGCCCCTGATGGAACAAGAATCGGATTAAGCGATCAGACAGGGAATGCCAATAACAGTGGTGATAATTTTACGAATACAATTTTTGCTGATTCGGGTGCAGCTATTTTAGGAACAACAGGAGCGCCTTATACAGGATTATTTAAACCATGGAATGCAACGTTTACAGTTACCGGATGTACTAACGCCACAACAGCAACAACATTTGCATCATTAGGAAGCGGGAAAATAAATCCGAATGGTAATTGGTCTTTAGTTGCATTCGACAGAGCGGCTACGGATACCGGTAGAATACAAAACTGGTCAATTTTCTTCCCATATGCAGGAAGCAATTGTACTAAATTATCGAATAGCATAAATGTATCTATAATCAACTCTCCCACTATAACTTCCATTACTCCAACCACAATTCCTGTAGGAGGAACAATTACTATTATAGGGACTAATCTTGCCAATACAAGTAGTGTTACTATTAACGGAGGAACAATAAGCAATTACACGATTAATAGTCCTACTTCTATCACAGCGACTATTCCTGCTGGAGCTACATCAGGACCATTAAGTGTGGTTACTCCTTGCGGAGCAGCTAGTTCAGGAACGGTTACCATCGTTAATTTCTTAACACTTAATGTGGCCGCTTATATTGAAGGTTTTTATAATAATGGAGGAACATTAAATGCGGTTTCATCAGCAAATGAATCTGACACCATACGAATAGAATTACACGAAGCCGTTAGTCCATTTGCGTTAGTGCATACCGTTACAACAACGCTTGATACAAACGGAAATTCAACGAGTACCATACCTTCAACATTATTAGGTAATTCATACTATATCGTTTTCCGACATAGAAACTCACTTGAAACGTGGAGTAAAAACCCTGTCGTAATTCAGCAAACGAATTATTTCAGTTTTAAATAACTAGAAATTATCTGACAACACCGTTTTATTGATAGCCATCATCACCTTCCCTTTCAGTGTATGGTTAATGAATGGTGTATTGCGTGATTTAGACTTAAAGTCATTAGCAGCATAAACAACTTCTGCTGTTGGATTAAACAAGGTGAAATTAGCAATTGCACCAGTTGATATTGTAGGAACATCTACACCAATAATAGAACGTGGATTGATAGAAAGCACATTGGTAACATGGTCTGGATTTATTTTTCCATCAAGAGCTGAATTCAAAACTGAATAGGCTGTTTCCAATCCAATCATTCCGTAGGCAGCATATTCAAATTCTACATCTTTCGATTCAATATCCTCCGGTGAATGGTCTGTAACAACACAATCGATTGTACCATCTAAAAGTGCTTCTATTAAAACTTCTTTATCGGTTGTACCACGAAATGGAGGTTTTACTTTATAGTTACTATCAAAAGTATTAAGGACTTCATCTGTAAAAAACAAATTTGCCACATTCACTTCAGCAGTTATTGGTAATCCCATTTGCTTTGCTGTACGAATGGCATCTACCGCTTCAGACGTTGAAATACCACTGCAATGCAAAGGGGTATTTGCGTATTCAGCCAAACGAATATCACGCTCTAATGCAATTCCTTCAGCGATTGAAGGAGAACCTTTAAATCCGAGCTTTGTTGTTACTGCACTTTCATTGGCTAATGACTCTCCTGAAAGTGATTTATCATCAGCGTAAACAATTACCTTCGCTCCAATATTATCAGCGTACTGTAAACCTCTTAGTAAAAGTCCGCTGTTATTAATTGCTTTTTTGTCATCCGTAAATATAACGGCACCGCCTAACTGCATATCATATAATTCAGCAAGCTCCTTCCCTTCTCTATTTACAGTTAAAGCACCTGCGATATAAACATCCACATTACTCTGCTTCGATTTCCCTTTCAGAAATTCAACATCCGCACGCTTATGAATTACTGGATTAACAGAAGGCATTAATAGTACTGCTGTAAATCCACCTTTCGCCGCTGCAGCTTGTCCACTTTCAATGGTCTCTTTTTGCTCGTATCCTGGCTCTCTAAAATTAGCCTTCATATCGAGCCATCCGGGAGATAAAAAAACACCTGCACAGTTCTTAACATCAACATCCTCACTGTATCGTCTATCCGCAGAATGTTCTGCAATTTCTGAAACTATACCATCAGTAATTAAAACATCAACTTTTTTACCATTGAATTCAGAACGAGGGTCGGCAACAGTAACACCGTGAAATGCTATTTTCATATTGTTTTCCAGATTCTAATAATTAATATTTCAGCTAAGAACGCAAGGAGTGCGATAATGATACAATATTTCCAAAGCGCAATTCCCTCTGATAGTCTGCTAATTTTCTTCGTAAGACTTCCACCCTGATCATTATAAAAAGCATAATTCGTTAAATGCGACTCTTCGGCTTTCGACTTCAGATCATCCTCGCTCATGAATTGCATATTAGATTCTTTACGATTATAGTTGAATGAAAAAACAGCGTAGCTAGTATTGGCGTTTGTCAGATTATAATATCCAGCTTTCGTTAACAAACCATTCGTCGCAATTTGTATTCCTCCATTAACGGTTTTCATTTGCGGCACAATATCCGTTTTGTTTTCTTCATTCGTCAGATGTAAAACATTATCTCCAACAGAAATATTCTCACTAACAAACAATTCATCTTTCTCACCAATGATGGCGCTATTTTGTGGAAGATTCATACTTAGAATAGCCATCTTATATAGCAGCGGAACAATTAAAGCGTGCTGTGATAAATTACAGAAAGCACTATTCAACGGAACTGTAAACAAATACATCTTTCCTTTTCCAACGGTGTACTCTGATAAGAAACTTGCTCCTGACTCCAACTGCATCAACGAATTTCTTCCTGAAGCAACAGCGGTATTTAACGAGTAATAGGCATTAACTTTTGGCAAATCAAGATTTGTCTGATTCTTTGTCGACTCATCAAATACATCATTGAAAATTCCATTTTTAAAATCAAGCTTTGCGACTTTATCATTTGTTCTGATCAACGATGAATAACTTTCTCCTACTAAAGAAGTCAATGCAGGAGAATAAGAATTTAAATCGATTGCTGAATCAGGAAAACAAATTACAGAACCTCCTTTTTGCAAAAACTTTTTAAGCTCTTCCGAAAGTCCATTTGAAATTTCTTTCAATTGATTTAAAACAATCACCTGACTGTTTTGCATGACAGAATAATCAACTTGATTAACAGGAACCGATGAGAATTTAAAAAACGGATCATTGGCATATAACGCTCTTAAATATGGTCCTGGGTTATTACCATCAAGAGCAATTACCGACAAATTTTCTTTTACATTAAACGAGAGAAAATAATCATCATCAAATACGATTGGCTGGTCAGTGATAGATACTTTCATCTTTTGCCAGCCTGGTTGAGCAATTGTAAAACTCATCTTCACCATTGCTGAACTCTTAGCCGCTATAGCACATGAAGCAACGGCTCTTTGTGTTCCATTAATTTTTAATGTAACAGGGACATTATCTAAATCTTCTTCACCACTATTATTTACACGCACAGCCAATTCAACCGTTTTGTTTAACTGCACAATCGGACTCTCAATCCAGCATGAATCGATATAAGCATTAGAAGAATTTTGTACAGGCAACTCAATAAAGTTAAGATGCGCTAATGATTCAATTTTAATTTGATTGATATCTGCCGCTGACTTTTGAAAATCAGAAATGATAAAAAGCTCTTTTTCCTCATTCGCTTGTATGTTGAAAGCATCTAACTGTCGAGCAACAATCTGCGACATTGTTTTAGAAACAGGAGACACTTTCACCCTATCTACTTCATCAATGAATTCTTCTTTAGTAAGCAGTCGTTGGTGAACCGAAAGAAAATCATTCGTTAGTAATTGGAAACGAGCAGTTGATGGGTAAGCACTAGCCACTTCAATCGCTTTCTTTTTTGCTACCTCGAGCAAAGGACCGTCTTTACTAACCCCTTCCATGCTAAAAGAATTATCAACGAATACAGAAATATTCTTTTGATTCTTCAGCTTCTTCTCTGCTGTTAGAGGAATAACTGGTTTTGTAAATGCAAATACCAAAAAAGCAATTGCAAGTAAACGACAAAGTAAAATCAGTAAGTGCTTAAGCTTATTAAGCTTCGTAGTTTCTTCCTTTAACTCTCGAAGAAAACGTACATTGGTAAATTCGACCTTCTTGTATCTTCTGAAATTAAATAAATGAATAAGTATCGGTATTGCTAAAAAAATAAGTCCTGCAAAAAATCCGGGGGCGAGGAACTGTATTGATAGGGCTAGCATTTCAAGAGGCAAATTTAAGTAAAAGATGAATTAAAAGTATTAATTCACATTATTTCTTTTGATCTGCCTTTTTAGCACCGCTAGTATTTGGTGGAGTTGTCTTTTTCTTCTCCGCAGGCTTGGGCTGTTCGGTCTTTTTTGCTGTAGGCTTAACCTCTGTTTTAGGCTTTACTGGTGCTGGCTTTTTTACTTCGGAAGAATCTGTTTTTACAACTACAGTGGTATCTTTTATTGCTTTGAAAATGCTATCCTTTCGGATGATTGAATCATTTTTTAAGGCCTCCTGATTAATGGACTTCAGGGCATTGGCTCTTGACTCATTAGCCAATTCAGCGGAACGAATCATTGCTTGCGCAGCAGCTACAGAGTCGCGATGACGCTGTAAATCGGCTGCCTTTTCCTCTTCACTTACAGCACAAGCCGATAACAAAGAAATGATAAAACAGAAAAGTAGTAGTTGTAACTTATTCATACCTCGAAAATATAAAAATTTGGCTTAATTGGATTTTATTTCAAAATCTTGAAAATCAAATCCGGGATTAACATGACAAGCTGCAAGGCAGAATTCATTTTCAGGCTTCACACGCGAATAAAACCAAAGTCCTGCTTTCACTACATGCTGCAACACTTCGCCATTGGTTAAATCAGAGCCTAATCGGATAATGCGCTCAACACCATCATCATCAATTTCAACGATTTCACAGGAAGACCCATATTGATAAAACCATAGCTCATCACTCTTAATACGATGAGGTAAAGTTGATTGTCCGCCGAGCATCAGAAAATAAATAGCCGTCCCAAGATTTCTTTTACCTTCAAAGCCTTCAAAATCTCCTTCCATTTCACTTCGGTATGTTTCCTTGTAATATCCACCTTCTGGATGTTCAATTAAGCCTAAATGATTAATGATATCTTGCGCTTTCATTCTTATTTTTTTTCAAAATTAAGATTTCCGAGGATAACAGCGAGCTATTTTAAAATAGTTCGGTTATACTGACTAAATTTGCGTCATGAATAAGGTCGGTTACCAACAATACAAAACGCTGCTAATGAAGCTTGCATTGCTATTGTTCATTTATTCATCACTCCGATTGCTATTTTATTTGAACTATACTCAAACGGGTGGAAATAGCTTACTACTTGATTTCATTTACGGTTTGCGCTTCGACATTAGTGCTATCTGTTTATTAATGTCGCCGATTTTACTTTTGGAAGCCTCCCCATTAAAGATTTATGATAATAAATTCTGGAGGACTATTGCTGATGGATATTTAATATTAGTAATTGGAATAAGCGCTCTTCTAAATTTAATCGATACAGCGTGGTTTGAATATACAGGCAAAAGAACTACCGCTGATTTTTTTAGTTTGATAAGCTTAGGAGATGATGTCAATAATAATCTTGGAAACTACCTGCTTAACTATTGGTATCTACTTTTAGTTTTAATAATTCTGATTATTGTTTCCAAAATGATTATTAAAAAAATCAATCAGCGCTACAAAAAAACGAAGCAATTAGCGGAGCCTTCCATCTTACTTCGATCAATCATTTATATTTTAATTATTGGAACATCCTTTATTGGAATCAGAGGTGGATTACAAATGCGACCTATCAGTATTCAAAATGCCATCACAGGTGTTAATCCGAATGAAGTCCCACTAATTTTAAATACTCCATTTACCATTTTAAAATCGTGGAGAGATGACCCCATTCCATCAGTAAAATATTTAGATGATCAGCAAGCAAAGGATATTTTCAATTACGAAAAAACTTATAGTGATAGCATACCATTTCAAAAACTAAATATTGTTGTATTAGTAATGGAAAGCTTTTCAAAACATTTAATAGGAAGCTTTACGAATGGAGAAATCTACACTCCATTTCTTGATTCATTAGCAAAAGAAAGTCTGATTTGCACCAATGCCTTTGCCAATGGGAAACGCTCTATAGAAGGAATTCCAGCAATATTAAGTTCGATACCTCATTTAACCGATGAACCATTTATTACGGGAGCCTATAACGTGAACCGAATAAATTCATTTGCATCGATACTTGGCAATTCGGGTTATAGCACTGCCTTCTTTCATGGCGGGCATAACGGCACGATGGGATTTGATAATTTCAGCAAGGTAGCTGGATATCAAAAATACTTTGGGAAGAATGAATACAAAGGCAAAGCAGAAGATGATGACGGACGATGGGGAATTTATGATGATTCGTTTTTGAATTTCATGAATGAAAAGGTTAGCGATATGAAAGAACCATTTCACTGCGCCTTCTTTTCACTTTCTTCTCACGACCCTTATGTAATACCTGCTAAATTCAAAAATAAATTCCCGAAAGGAAAAGAAAAATATCACGAAAGCGTACGCTATGCCGACTATGCGCTTGAATTGTTTTTCAAAAATGCCTCAACAAAAAAATGGTTTAACAATACCCTGTTTATCATCGTTGCTGATCATACTGGGCCTTCTAACGGCGACTACTATACGAATTCGGCAGGTCAATTTGCTATTCCGATTATTTATTTCTGTCCTGCTTTAAAATTAAAAGGCAATTACGAGGGCATAACGCAACAAACCGACATTTTACCAACCACTTTAAAAATGCTGCATTACTCTGGTAAGTTCAGTGCATTTGGAAATCCAATTAATGCTACAAATTCGTTTAACATGAATTACAGTAATGGCATCTGGCAACTTATCAGTGATAAAAAATTAGTGCAGTTTGATGGTGAGAAAACCACTGGTGTATACGATTTATCAAACGATAGTTTACTAAAGAATAACTTGGTAAATAATAAAATCAAATTCAATAAAGAAGAATTGCTTTTAAAAGCCTACTTACAAGAATTCAGAAACGCAATGCTTACTAATACCATTTGTAAACCATGAACAAAGCGATCGTCATTTACAATCCTATTTCAGGAAAAGGGTTAGGTCAGCGAGCTGCTGATGCAATTAAAATTTCTAAGCTGAACGATTTATTTCAATTAACGATTTGCCAAACAGCATATAGCGGACATGCGAAAGAAATTGCATCAAAAGGATTAGATGAGGGAGTTCGTTACTTCATAGCCGTTGGTGGCGATGGTACCATCAACGAAGTGGGTTCTGTATTAAAAGGGAAAGATGCAGTATTAGGGATTATCCCTATGGGATCCGGTAATGGACTCGCCAAACATATTGGTATGAGTACCGATTACAACCAAGCCATACTTCAACTTTGCACCGCCAAAGAAAATAGCATTGACACGCTAACGATCAATAACCGATTTGCAGTAAATGTATCCGGATTTGGCTTTGATGGTTATGTTGCTTATCGTTTTAATCATCATGGTAAACGAGGACTTTCTACTTACACTAAAATCGGACTTACTGAGTATTTCAAATATCCGTTACAAGATTTTGAAATCGCTTTTGACAATCAGAAGAAGCAAGTAAAAAAACATATGCTAGTGATTGCGAATGCGAGTCAGTTTGGCAATGCAGCTATCATTGCTCCTACCGCAGATTTAACTGATGGCATTATTGAAATAGTGGCCGTTGAACTACCACCGGTGTTAAAGATTCCAGGTATTTTATATCGTTTGTTTACAGGAAAATTAAAAGACAATAAACACATTCAAACCTATAAATGCAAATCGTTTATAGCAAAATCAAACAAACCTATTCATTTGCATGTTGATGGTGAATCAATGGAACCTGTAAATGAAATTACCGTTAGCGTTGAACCTGAATCATTATCTATTTTAATTCCATCCAATGTTAAATAGCAATTACTGGCAAGAGCGATATGCCACGCAACAAACAGGCTGGGATGCAGGAACGATTACGACTCCCATCAAAGATTACATCGATCAACTAACTGATAAGTCAATTAAGATATTAATTCCTGGTTGTGGCAATGCGCATGAAGCAGCCTACTTATGGCAACAAGGATTTACCAATGTGTTTTTACTGGATTATGTTGCCGAACCTTTGAATAATTTCAGCAAGCAATTTCCTGATTTCCCAAAAGACCATTTGATATTACTCGATTTTTTCAACTTGGAAGAAAAATTCGATTTAATCTTAGAGCAAACCTTTTTCTGTGCTTTAGATCCTTCGTTGAGAAAATCTTATGTAGAGAAAATGCAGCGCCTTTTAAATCCAGATGGCAAATTAGTTGGGGTGTTATTTAATTGCAAATTTGAAAAACAAGGGCCACCCTTTGGAGGCACTAAAGATGAGTATTTGGCGTTATTTGATGATTATTTTGAGATTAGAAAAATGGAGGAATGCTATAATTCCATTGCTCCACGAAAGGGGAATGAACTCTTCGTGGTTTTATCTCTGAAAAAATCAGTAAATAATGCTTAAATTTGCCCTGTGAAATCATTTAAAATTATCTTATTAGCACTTTTGCTTGCCTACCAAGGCGGATATGCTCAGGTATCCACTACTGATGCCTATGGAGATAGTTATTATTGCTACCAAAACGGGTATTACTCTCAGGTTTTCGGATTTCAGGTTCCTGATAAGTTTAATTCACTTTTGTACGACACCTTAGAAACATGGCTTGGAACGCCCTACCGGTCTGCTGGTATGTCGCTAAACGGAGTTGATTGTTCAGGATTTGTTACCTGCATGTACAATGGGGTTTACGGTGTTAAGCTAAAAGGAAGAAGATGCTCTGATATTTACAACGAAGTAGAAAAAATTAACAAATCAGAACTAAAGGAAGGCGATATTGTATTTTTCAAGATACGACATTCAGAAGTTTCCCATGTGGGACTCTACTTAGGCAATGATAAATTCATTCACTCGAGTACATCAAACGGTGTTATCATCAGTGACCTGAAAGAAGAATACTATCAAAAATATTTCTGGGGTGGTGGTCGCTTAAGAGAATTTCCAGCTATAACCGAATATCAAGAATAAGAAAATGAATCAACCTAGTTTAATACTCAACGCGGTTCAGATAAAACAACGAATCGACAGAATTGCTTATCAGATTTATGAAGATTCAAGCAATGAACAAGAGTTAATCATAGCAGGGATTAGTAATAGTGGATATCGCTTTGCCGTGTTGTTAAACGAGGTTTTGAAATCAATTTGTCCTGTTCCTACACGCCTCATTGAAATCAAATTGAATAAAGAAAACCCAACGAATTACCAGCTAAATCCGAATCACCAGATTGCCGAATTCAAAAACAAAACAATCATAATTGTTGATGATGTATTGAACTCTGGAAAGACGCTGATGTATAGCTTAAAGCCATTTTTAGAGGGAGATGTCAAAAAAATAAGAACGGCCTTATTAGTAAACAGAGATCATAAACGCTATCCCGTAGCTGCCGACTTTGTGGGAATTACGCTAAGCACTACCCTACAAGAACATATTCGTGTTGACCTTACTGAAGGAAGCGAAGCCGTTTACCTTGAATAATTAGCGTTAATGATTTGTTAATGGCTAATTTGTTTAATCTCAAATAATTTATTTTGCAAAAAATCTTTCAGATGTACCGGATTAAACTCAAACTGGGATTATTACTTTCTTTCATACTACTTAGTTGTTTCGGCTATGCACAAAATGCATTTCTATCTGCTACCGCATCTAAGTCGACGGTTGGTGTAGGAGAACAATTTCAAGTAACTTTTACTTTGAATTGCGATGGACAAAATTTTCGTTCGCCTGACTTAAGCAACTTTAATGTTTTAAGCGGACCGAACAGAAGTAGTAATATTAGTATTGTCAATAATTCCTATACACAGTCATTATCTTTCACCTTCTTTTTACAGCCTAAGTCAGAAGGTAATTTTAAAATCGGACCAGCTTCTATTGAAGTACAAGGCAAACGCATTAATTCAAATATTGTCAATTTAACTGTTGTAAAAGGGAATCCTCAACAGGGTGGCAATCCAAACAACAGAGGACAAAACGGAAATCAATCTGAAGGAATAAGTGATAAAAATTTATTCGTAAGAGCAATTGTCAATAAGAGTTCTGTATTTGAAGGAGAAGCACTGTCAGTTACATTTAAAATTTATACTAACATTGACGTTAATAGTTATTCAGTTTCAAAGGCACCAGCGTTTAATGGATTCTGGAATCAAGATATTGAAATACCAAATCCACCTCCTACCAGTGTTGAAGTTATTGACGGAGTACGTTACACCACAGCCGTTATAAAGAAGGCTGTACTTTTCCCGCAGCAATCAGGTGTACTTACAATTGATCCGATGGAATTAGAATGTATTGCTCGAATAAGAGTAAGAAATCAGCGTATGATGGATCCGTTTGGAATGTTTAACGATCCGTTTTTTGCAGATGCCTTTGGAGGAGTTCAACAAGTAAAATGTACGGCTAAAAGTATCCCTGTAAAAATAAATGTGAAAGAATTACCAGGAACCGCGCCTACTACTTATAGTGGTGCCGTTGGTTCTTTATCGTTTGATGCAAGCTTAGATAAATCCGTAACTAAAGAAAATGAACCTGTCAACCTGAAATTTAAAATTATAGGTAATGGAAATTTGAAATTAGCTACTGCTCCTGACGTAAGCTTTCCAGAAGATTTAGAAACATACGACCCGAAAATTGGAGAGAATTATAAAGCAAATGATGCTGGTGTTAATGGAAGTAAAACGATTGAGTATTTAATTATCCCAAGACACGAAGGTGATTATGAAATTCCGCCAGTAACATTTACTTATTTCGATTTAGCAAAACAACAATACGTATCGAAAACAGCAGGTCCCTTTAAAATCAAAGTGGGTAAAGGAAGTGGATCATCTTCGGCAAGTAGTTCAGGATCGAAGAGTGATGTGCAAGTATTGGGAAGAGATATTCGTTACTTAAAAACCGATAAACAATTATTCCCTTCTGATGGAGGAAAATTCTTTGGATCATGGTTGTTTTATGTTTTATGTCTAGTGCCTTTATTGGCTGCCGCTGGTGGCGTTTATTACAAGCGACAAACTGCTTTTAACGCAGCGAATTCCGTTTTAATGAGGAGCAAGAAAGCAACTACCTATGCGCAAAAGCGATTAGCAGGTGCGGGTAAATTAATTAATGAAAACAAGCATGCTTTAGCGTTTGAAGAAATATCAAAAGCATTATGGGGTTATGCAAGTGACAAACTAACGATACCTGTATCCGAACTTTCAAAAGAAAACATCGCGGAGCAGTTAAAAAGTAAAAATGTGAGCGAACAATCAATTCAACAATTCACGAATTGTATTGCTACATGTGAGATGGCGCAATATGGTGGATTAGATGTTACGGCACAATCGAACAAACTTTATCAAGATGCTATTCAGATTATAACCGATATCGAAGGAGGAATGAAGTCATGAGAAATTATCTTTTAATACTACTATGCATCCTTTCATCATGCTTTGCTGTTTCTGCAGCAAATAATCCTACTGCAGAACAACAGTATGAAAAAGCTAGTAAGCTTTACAAATCGGGTAATTATGCAGAGGCGAGCATGCAATATCAAAACCTGGTGAATGACGGAAAGAAAAGTACTGCCTTGTTTTTTAATCTTGGTAATTGCTATTACAAAACAGGCGATTATGCGAAAGCGATTTTGAATTATGAGCGAGCTAAAAAGATTGCTCCTGCTGATGAAGACATCGAGTATAATTTAAAACTGGCAAATGCGAAGGCTTCTGACAAAATTGATCCTATACCACAATTGTTTTACGAAAAATGGTGGAGTATTTTTATTACCACCTTCTCTCCTACTGAATGGTCGGCATTTGCAATTATAACGCTATGGATAGCCGCAGGAGTATTTTTAATTTATTTGTTTGCTAAAACCGTAGAGAAGAAAAAGAAAAGCTTTTATGCTGCAACAATTATTTTCGGATTATCACTTTGCTTGTTTATCGTTGCAAGATCAGCGAATCTATTAATTTATAACTATAGCTTTGCTATTATAATGGATAGCAGCGCGTATGCTAAAAGTGCTCCTGATGCAAAGGGAACCAATTTGTTTTTGCTGCACAATGGCACCAAGGTAGAAATCGTGGAAGAGCAAGAAGGCTGGAAGAAAATCAAAATTGCCAATGGCAATACCGGCTGGATGTCGAATGAAGCATTGGAGAATATTTAAGGATGAAGAAAATCCTTTTATTATCCGATACACATGGCTACATAGATGCTGCTATTCTATCGCATGTTGCTAATGCAGATGAAGTATGGCATGCAGGTGATATCGGCACAATTGAATTAACTGATCGCATTGCTAAATTAAAACCGTTAAGGGCTGTTTATGGCAATATCGACGGACATGTATTACGTTCGGCTTTCCCGTTGGATTTGTTTTTTACTTGCGAAGGATTAAAAGTTTTTATCACACATATTGGCGGATATCCTACCCGTTATTCCAAGGGCATTAAAGAAAAACTGATTATGAACAGGCCTGATTTATTTATCTGCGGACATAGCCATATTCTGAAAGTTGTCCGTGATCAGCAATTAGGTATTTTACATATGAATCCGGGTGCAGCAGGCGTGCATGGATTTCATAAAATGAGAACCATGATACGCTTTGAAATAAAGGCAGGTAAAATGCAGAATGCGGAGGTAATTGAACTCGGATTAAGAGGCTCCTTAGCGTAAACGATCGGCTGAACGGACTAACTCATCATCTTTTTTAATTCCACGAAGTGCCAACACAATAAGTAGCGGAACAAGCACTACAATAGCCGTGAAAGGATAAAGTTTAAACTGATACCCTGCTCCTGATAATACACGAAGTGTATTGATGCCTGATAGGAAAAAGCCTACCCAAGCAAGAGACAACAACAACATGATTTTACAAATCGTCATTTGCTTTTTTCTTGATTTATACATCCAAGCTGTGATTAAGGACAAGAATCCAACAAATAATAGAATCAAACCAAGATATGGGGCATTAGAGATTACTGTTTCCTGAGCTTTATCGGTACCAGTAATTTTCCAGACCGTAGCTGTGTATGAAATGGTGCTTTTAGCCGTTTCTCCAGGGGTTAATTCGTATAATTTCACAGAGGCAACCGTGAAGCAAATAGCAGCAATAAGGGCGAGATATAAGGTTTGAATGCGTTGTATCATGGGGGCTAAATTATCTAAAAATCAATAAATGCCCTACATAGTGAATATAGCCTTGTTAATAAAATATGGAGATTTTGAATAGAAGTCTTGACATTATATGTTAAAAAGCCGTATTATTGTGGTGTAATTGCCCGTCTGGCGATTTTTGTTCTGCTACCTCTTCGAATTGTCGAAGAAATCACAACTCCCAACTTATCTCATTTAAAAATTGTAACGCTTCAGAGCGTATATGTTTTTACAAACCTTTAAAGAAATATTATGTTTGACATCATTCAGTTGAATGAAAAGCTATTGCCTGAACTAAAAGAACTGGCAAAAAAATTAAAAATTGAAGCTTTTGAAAATCTTAAAAAACAAGATTTAATTTACAAAATCCTAGACCATCAAGCCTTGCATCCAGATATCGATTATGCTGGATTAGGTATTGATGCCCCTGCAAAAGTTGAATCATCTAAGCCAGTGAAATCGAAGAAAACAGCTCCTTCAAAAGAAGAAGCGGAGGTTAAAAAACCAAAAGCCGTGAAAGAAGAAAAATCAGAGGGGGCAGCTGAAAAAACAAGCGCTCCTGCACCTGCTCAAGTCCGTACGCAACCTGACAATAACGATGGTCGTCCGAAACGCCAACGTATTATTCCAGGTAAACCAGAAGGCGAAGAGCGAGTTGCTCCTCCGGCAAGACAACAATCACCAGCAGTTGTTGCTGAGTCTGCTCCTGTTGCTACACCTGCGGTTGTAGAAAACATGACTCCTGCTCCATCGCAAGAAGTTAAAGAGCCTGCACCATCACGACCAGCACATGAAAATCAAAAACCTGCTTATCCGCAACGCGAATTTCAAAACAGACGTCCTGTGCAAAACCAAGAGCCTGCATTTGACTTTGGTGGTAATGTGCAAACAGAAGGTGTATTGGAATTAATGCCGGAAGGATTTGGATTCTTGCGTTCATCAGACTATAACTACTTACCATCTCCTGATGATGTTTTTGTAGCGCAAAATCATATTAAGCAATACGGATTAAAAACGGGTGATACTATTCGTTGTGCGGTAAGGCCTCCCCGTGAGGGCGAAAAATATTTTCCATTAGTGAAAATAGAAACCATCAACGGACAAGCACCTGAGATTATTCGTGATCGTGTGCCATTTGATTTCTTAACGCCATTGTTTGCGCATGAGAAGTTCAATTTAATTCATGGTCCATCGAATTATTCAACGCGGGTAATGGATTTATTTACTCCGATTGGTAAAGGACAACGTGGATTAATTGTAGCGCAGCCTAAGACGGGTAAAACAGTTTTATTAAAAGAAGTTGCAAATGCAATTGCTTCAAACCATCCAGAAGTTTATTTAATTATTTTATTAATTGATGAACGTCCGGAAGAGGTAACCGATATGGCACGTAGTGTAAAAGCGGAAGTTATTTCATCTACGTTTGATGAGCCTGCAGATCGTCATGTGAAGATTGCGAATATCGTTTTAGAGAAAGCGAAGAGAATGGTTGAATGTGGACATGATGTATGTATCTTATTAGACTCTATTACACGTTTAGCGCGTGCTTATAACACGGTTGCTCCTGCATCTGGTAAAGTATTATCAGGTGGTGTGGAAGCAAACGCATTACAAAAGCCTAAGCGATTCTTTGGAGCTGCTCGTAAGATTGAGAATGGTGGATCATTAACGATTCTTGCAACTGCATTAACAGATACAGGATCGAAGATGGATGAAGTAATCTTTGAAGAATTCAAAGGAACGGGTAATATGGAATTACAGTTAGATCGTAAGTTAGCGAACAAGCGTGTTTTCCCTGCTATTGACTTAGTAGCATCCAGTACGCGAAGAGATGATTTATTGTTAGACCGTGAGATGTTACAGAAGATGTGGATTTTAAGGAATCACTTAGCGGATATGAATCCGATTGAAGCAATGGACTTCTTACTCGACCGTATGCGTGGTACTAAATCGAATGAAGAGTTTTTAATCTCGATGAATTCGTAATTAATTTTGAATATAAAAGAAAAGGCTGTCGTGAGATGGCCTTTTCTTTCAGGAAATTATCTCAACTGATTATTTTCAAATCCAACCCATCAAACGTCCCAGAACTCATCATTAAAACCACATCTCCATTTTTAGGGATTGAATTAAGATGATTTTTTAATTTTTCAGTTGTATCAATTACAATAACATCTTCTCTGCTAAATGATTTGCGTACTTGCTCTACTGTTATTGGTGGAAGTTTTTTATGCTCGATGGTATGTGCATTAAAATAAACGATGGCTTCATCTGCAAGATCCATTGAGTTTGCATATTCATCAAGAAAGGCCGCATTCAAACTACTGAATGTATGCAGCTCCATGCACGCAACTAATCGTCGATTTGTAAATTGTTCTTTCACTGCTGCAATGGTTGCTTTTAACTTTGAAGGAGAATGCGCGAAATCTTTATATACAATTCGTTCGTTACTACGGAATACTAATTCTAATCGACGAGCTGCACCTTTAAAAGTTGAAATAGCTTTATAAAATTGCTCATCGCTCACTCCTATTTCATTACAAATTTTTCTTGCGCCTTCGATGTTCATCAGATTATGTTTTCCGAAGACCATTAATGAAACATCTCCTAATTCAGTATGTAGATAAGTAATTCCATCTAGTATTTCATGAGACGGAACTGTATATGGTAATTTCTTTACAGTATCGTTTGTCACTTTACTCACATTTACTACTTCCTCATCATTCTCGCAATACACTAATGTTCCATTTGCGGGTAGCTGTCGGACAAAAATTCGGAACTGCTCTACATAATTATCAAATGTTGGAAACACATTAATATGATCCCATGCAATACCACTCAACAAAGCAATGTCTGCATGATACAAATGAAACTTTGGTCGGCGATCGATGGGAGACGATAAATATTCATCGCCCTCTAAAATAATCACTGGTGCATCATGACTTAATCGCACCATGGTATCAAAACCTTCTAACTGCGATCCAACCATATAATCGAATTGCATATTACAAGCACTCAACACATGTAAAATCATTGCGGTGATGGATGTCTTACCATGACTTCCTCCTATTACAACACGGCGTTTATCTTTCGATTGCTCGTATAAATATTCAGGATAAGAAAATATTTTAAGTCCAAGTTCTTTTGCCTTTACCAACTCTGGATTATCAATACGCGCATGCATCCCTAAAATAATGGCATCGATATCCGCAGTAATCTTTTCAGGAAACCAACCCATTTCTGCTGGAAGCAATCCTACTCTCGCTAAACGACTTTTAGATGGCTCATTGATTTCATCATCAGAACCTGTGACGTTATATCCTTTACTATATAATGCTAATGCTAAATTGTGCATGGCAGCGCCACCTATCGCGATAAAATGAATTCTCATACAACTAAATTTGATTTCAAAGTTATTGTTCCAATGAAATAAAAATCGAACAAACCAGCCTACTTAATAACAATGATTTGTGAAGAGGTGAATTCAAATCAATTAAATACTTTTACAAAAATTTATTTTATGCAATTACATACAATCAATACGGGATTATTTAAACTTGATGGAGGTGCAATGTTTGGCGTTGTGCCAAAAACATTATGGAGTAAATCGTACCCAGCAGATGAAAATAATATGTGCACCTGGGCTATGCGATGTCTTTTGATAGAAGATAATAATCGTTTGATTTTAGTGGATAATGGAATTGGAAATAAACAAGATGATAAGTTCTTTGGACATTATTACTTGCATGGTAATGATTCATTGGATGCGTCTTTGAAATCATTAGGCTATACAAAAGATGATATCACCGATGTGTTTTTAACGCATTTGCATTTTGATCATTGTGGTGGAAGCATTGAATGGAATTCAAGTAAAGATGGTTTCCGTCCCGCTTTTAAAAACGCAGTGTTTTGGAGTAATGAAAAACATTGGGAATGGGCTACTAAGCCGAATGCAAGAGAAAAGGCTTCATTCCTGAAAGAAAATATTTTACCCATTCAAGAATCTGGTCAACTGAAATTTATTCAAGAAGGAGATGTATTTTCAAAAGGCATCAACATCAAATACATGTACGGACATACGGATGCAATGATGTTACCTTGCATTGAGTATAAAGGAAGAATGATTGTTTTTATGGCGGATTTATTACCTGCAACAGCTCACCTTCCTATTCCTTATGTGATGGGATATGATACTCGTCCGCTGTTAACCTTAGATGAGAAAACAAAATTCTTGAATGAAGCAGTAGCAAATGATTATGTTTTATTTTTCGAACATGATGCGATTAACGAATGTTGCACTTTAAAAAATACAGAGAAAGGAATTCGCGTGAATGAAACTTTTAAGCTGAGTGAATTGTAATCAACTTAATTCATACATCAAACTAACAACTAACATCAATGCATATCCGCTCAAGAATGCTAATAGTGATAAGTAACTTTTTGTAGATAACCAATCAACTATCATAAAAACGACAAAATAAAGAATCAAGCATTGTAGCAAGGTGATATCAATATTATTGGTGACGGCACCTTTAATTTTTGTTAGCCATTGTAAAAAATCATTCATCGAGCAAATCACCTTTTCATTACAGAAGGAAATAATGTTGAGTAAATATGTCCATTTTTGAAATGCAATTTGTGCAATTGATAAATAAATAGCCATTGTGCTTAATGGTATAACTACCCAGTTCGCAAGAATAAAATAATTAGGGAACTTTCCGAATAGAAACAAACTTACGGGAAGCGTCATAATTTGTGCAGCAATTGATACAGAAGTAAACTCCCATAGTTTATAACCGTACTTGTTTTTCACTCTCCAAAGTCCTACAATTTTAGGTTGCAAATAAACAATTCCGTATACAGCCAGATAAGATAGAATAAAACCTTTATCGGTTAAGTAAAAAGGATTATACAACAACAACGCAAACATAGAAAGTACGAGTGAATTATAAATTGGGCTATTTCCATTGATCCATTTACCAATAATAACTACGGTTAACATAGTCGCCGCTCTGAATACAGAAGCTGATGATCCCGACAAAATACTATACATCCAAATCAGAATTAGCATGAGTAAAAAATAGAAATGTTTGGTGTATTTATTCCGTTCGAGTTTCCCGAACAACGTAACAAGCAAAAGATAAATCACGCCTACATGCATACCGGACACTGATAATACATGTAAAGTTCCAGAGTCGGTATAGGCCTGATAAACAGTTTTAGAAATATCATCATCATCGCCAATGAGCAAAGCTGACGCAACTGCATAAGCATCGATATTATGCAGAGAATTCTTTAATACATCATGACATTGTTCACGATATTGATAAGCGTGAGCTATGAAAACATTTCCTTGATTCACAGCAATTAATTTCCATTCATTCGACTTTACATATGCTTGCTGAAACACTTGTTTATTAGAAAGATATTTTTTGTAATCAAAATTAGAGTTTGGAATATTCTCAATAGTTCTGTAATTTAAAATTGTCGAAATTTCATCTCCATATTTCAACTTTAGTGAAGTACTATCCTTTTTAAAATAAAGTAAAATTTTTCCGCAAGAATTTATATTGCCAACTTGTATTACATCCGCAAATACCTTTATCGACTTTGGCTTAACTTTGGGAATAGAAGTAATGATTATTCGTGAATGTTCATTTGAAAATTTTGAGTAGTGATTTAAATAAAGATTTTCTCGATGTGTATTTGTATGTAAATAACCTAAAAGCATCAACACAAAATAAAAAACGATTTGCTTGTTTATTGATTTAAACAAGTGCTGGTAGACAACAAAACATAGTATTATTATAATACCTATTAACACAATAAAATTCAACGAGCCCAATCCGGTTAGATTAAGAATTATTCCGGTGAGAAACGGAATCAATATCCTAAGTACAGGAACGGCTTTAAACAGAGGCCAGTTATGTGCGTGTGTGTAAATCACAGCAACAAATTTAATTCAGCAAAAATTGAACAACCGGTATTAAGTATTTACAAACGATTAATTTGATTTGAAGATTTGAAGATTTGTCTTGATAGATATCTGGATTGACAATGTGCTAATTTTCTCGCGAGGCTTCGCGATGTGCTAATGTGACAATTTGATGAACTGTAAACCTTTTTTAGGACGGGGCACATAAAAGTGCTCAACACCATGGGGGGGACGGCAGCCCCACCCCGCGGTAAAAATAAACACTAGGCAGTATTTATTCGGTTAGTAAACATTTACAAACGTTTAAGTTAATTTGCTAATGGGGGAATGTACTAATGTGCTAATGTGCTCGCGAGGCTTCGCGATGTGCTAATCTGACAATTTGAAAATGAAATGATGAAGCGTACTCGCAGAGTTCTGCTTCAGCGTGGGCTAATCTGTTAATTTGAAAATATGCTAATTTGCCAATCTGCTAATAGAGAATTTGAAATAAATTAATCAAGATGTGATCTTAATTCCTCTTGAAGTAAAAATATAAATTATCCAACCACTATAAAACAAGAGCGGCAGCCAAATGGCTGCCGCTCTTACATTTTGTATTTACTAAGGGAAAATCCCTAGCGCATTATTGTACGATCACACGTAATGTTTCAGTATTGTTGTTCGACTGAACCTGTAACATGTAGATACCTTTAGCAAATGTTGATACATCGATTGTATTTGCATTTGCACCAGCTCCTACTGATTTCGATTCAGCGTAAACAACTCGACCAGATGCATCACGCATTGTCATAACTACATCTTCTGATTGCTCTGCAGTAAACTCAACTGTTAAGTTGTTATGCGTTGGATTTGGATATGCAATCATTGATAATGATGATCCTTCACCAACACGTGGACATACTGTAGATACTACCGCTAATACTCTCACGCTTGAAGTTCCACATGCATTCGATGCCTTAACTGTTACGATACCTGTTG
>JBKCGZ010000167.1:0-27753 GCA_046303115.1 Bacteroidota bacterium
CATTTTCAAATCAACAAATACCGATACTCCGGGAGTACAATAAGATATTAGCATATTAGCACATTACCAAATTAACATATTAGCAAATTATCACATTAGCACATTAACTTAAACGTTTGTAAATACTTAAAAACCGACTAAAAATTTCTAATGCATATTTTCACCGTTGGGCGGGGCTGCTGTCCCCCTATGGTGTTGGGTGATTTCTAAAGTTTTTTGATGACTTCAACACAGACCTAAAAATTATAGGCGAGGGATAAAACCCACACCTCTTAGAAAATGACAATTGAATTAATGATAATATTCTAAAGCAGGTGTGGGTTTAAACCCACACCTGCTGCGATAAGGATTGCGGTGATTTGATTCACTGCTTCATCACAGACCTAAAAATTACAGGCGAGGGTTAAAACCCTCGCCTGTTGCTCGACATAAAACCGAACTTGCTACGCAATTTCCAGTTTTTATTTTTTGTCCACTTATCGTGCGAGCACGAAGTGGCCTAAAAAATCATTAATTAAACTCAGGACTGCGGTGACACGCTGCGCTTATTCACCGCGGACCTTGAAGGGAGTTGCTTTACTCGACATAAAACCGAACTTGCTTCGCAATTTCCGGTTTTTATTTTTTGTCCACTTATCGTGCGAGCACGAAGTGGCCTAAAAATCATTAATTAAACTCAGGACTGCGGTGACACGCTGCGCTTATTCACCGCGGACCATTATGGGAGTAGCTTTACTCGACATAAAACAGAACTTACTACGCAATTTCCAGTTTTTATTTTTTGTCCACTTATCGTGCGAGCACAAAGTGGCCTAAAAAATAAAAACCGAGGCTTTCGCCTCGGTTTTTTGTCGGTAGCGGGGACAGGACTCGAACCTGTGACCTTTGGGTTATGAGCCCAACGAGCTACCTCTGCTCCACCCCGCACTGTTTGTGAGGTGCAAATATAGACAAGTTTATGATTGTAATAGTAAATGGTCCAAAAAAAATCTTGCGAATTACTTTGTTCACGCAAAATCAAGGATTTAAGAAATAAAAATGAACCTACTCCCCTAATAACCCTCTCAAATTCTCTTTCTTTTTCTCCTCCCTATTCGTTTTCCCAAAGGAAGTAAAATACTGATGATTGGTTAAAAAACGAATTTGTACTTGGTTCCATTCATTGAGATCTTGTACTGACCCACCCTCTTTTAATTCGCGGAAAAGCAAATCTCCAATCTCCTTAAAATCATCACGACCAAGATAGTCTAGGTCTGCATCACAGATAATTTCTTCTAATTTATTTTTTGGTGAAACTGGCATTTTGGTCGCCATGATAATATCGCAAACCAATGCAATCTCTTCCGAAGTATAATTATAAGAAGGTAATAAGTCCTTTGCAATGTTACAGCTATGCATTTCATGATCATCACGATTGATAATAAATCCAGCATCGTGAAATAGGGCCGCAACTAATACCAACTCTTTGTCATCATCAGAAACATTCTCATAATCTGCAATACGTGCAGCCGCATCGTGCATATCAACCGTATGCGAATAGCTATGATAATAAAATTGCTTTGGCAATTCCTTATCGAGCTTATTCAAAATCGCTGCTTTTAAATCAAAATATCGCTGCTTCATGCCGAAAGATTTATGATTAACTTTTCTTTTAATAACTCAGGCGTAAATGGCTTCATCATGTAGTCATCCATACCTGCATCGAAACATGCATCTACCTGCTCTTTCAAAACACTAGCTGTCATTGCACAAATTCGTAATTGATCAAATCCCAGCTTGCGAATTTCGCGAGTAATCTGAAAGCCATCCATATCTGGAAGTTGAATATCCATAAAGACCATTGTGTAGGATTTTTCTTGCACCATTGCCAATGCTTTCTTACCATGATCAGCGACATCAATTTCGATTGTTGGAAATATCTCTTTGATGGAATCAACTGCCACCATTTGATTAAACATATTATCTTCCACCAATAAAATGCGTTTGTTCGTAACATCGACACCGTTAGCCTCAGATGCTTGTTCTTTCACAATAGGGGCCTCTGCGATTTTAAAATCAACGGTAAAATAAAATGTCGATCCTACATCAGGAACAGAAGTCACTTCTAAAGAACTATGATGCAATTCTACCAACTGTTTAGATATTGTCAATCCTAAACCAGTCCCACCAAATTTACGAGTGGTATCGTCTGATGCCTGACTAAAGCTTTCAAAAATCTTAGCCAATTTATCCTGCGGAATGCCAATTCCTGTATCGATTACACTGAACTTTATTCTGGCATTTACTGCATCAATATTTAACACCTCTGCTTTTAATGTCACTCCCCCCTTCTCTGTAAATTTAATCGCATTACCAACGAGATTAGTAATTACCTGTGTAAATCTTGTTTCATCACCAACAACATAATCGGGAAGATTGCTATCAATAATTTCATTCAGAAAAACACCTTTTTCTTCCGCACGGATATTTAAAATCAATCGAACATTTTCTAAAGTGCTTCGCAATGGAAATGGACGTTGTTCTAACTCCATTTTACCCGCTTCAATTTTAGATAAATCAAGAATATCGTTAATTATCACTAAAAGATTTTCTCCACTCTTTTTAATCACTTCTAAATACTTTGCTTGTTGAGTATTGAGTGGTGATTTTGTCAATAGATTAGTTAATCCTACAATAGCATTCATAGGGGTACGAATCTCATGACTCATATTCGCCATAAACTGATCGCGAAATTTTTGAGTTTGAATTAAATTCGTTTTCGTTTCGTTTAACTCGTAATTCGTTTTCGTTAACTCATCTAAGGTTTCATTCAACTCTTTTGTACGCTCTTGTACTTCTTGCTCCAACTTTCGTTCACGATTACGCGCTTCGATTAACGCACTATCATTAGAAGATCGTAATCGACTAAAAGTTGTATTAAACACATTAAAAACTAGCGCAGGATATTTATGAGATAATTCATAAAACTTATCTTTTTTAATTTCAACAACTGTTAAAGTTGACTTAGCTACAATAGTTGCTACTGCATGTCCATCAGCAATCACACTTTCTCCCATCATCGATAAAGGCGGAAGCTCTGCCAATAAAACATCTTCATTATAAATACTCGCTATGCCACTTTCAATTATAAATAAAGCAGAAGGTATATCGCCCTTATGGTTTAACACTTCGCCTGGTTGATAGATTTTGATTTCTGATTCAAATAAAATCTCTTCAATAATAGCATGAGAAATTCCATTAAACAGGGAGCAACCTTGAATATATTCGATGTTCATTACATTTTAATTGATTGGTAAAGATAATACACATTGAATAACTATTCATTAATTAGAATAAATTCAGTCAGACCTAATAAAGGTAATCAAAACAAAAAGCCCTATAGCAGAAACTACAGGGCCTTTACTATTTTTAAAGTTATGTTATTCGACTATCACCTTCACAAGACTTTCCTGATTTTGACGATCAGTGAATCTAATCAAATACAATCCTTTTGTATTCTGAGTCAAATCAATTTGAATAAAATCTTCACTAGCATCTACTTCTTGTTCAAACACAATTTTACCAGTCATATCAATAGCTTGAAGCCTTCCTGCCTGACTCATTTCTATATTAAAAAATCCTGATGAAGGGTTAGGAAACACTGTGATCAACTTCGGGTTTTCCTCAATTAAGCCTGATGCCGTCAATGTATAAATATGAACAATTGCATTAGCCAATCCAGATGAATTAAATCCACCTGCCACTAAAAACTTATTTCCAACAACAGCAGCTGAAGCACCAAAAGAAGCAGATGATAATGTTGAAGTTGTCCATACTCCGCTGATTGTATCATAAATATTAACAAGCGTTGTTCCTGATGTACCACCTGCATTGGCACCACCTGCAAAAATCAATCTCGGTCCTATTGCACCTCCTGCAATAAATTGTCGACCTACAGACAAAGAATCAACCGTCCACAAACCAGATTGCGTATCATAAATATCAATAATTTTCGAGGCAGTATTTGAATTGGTTAACCCACCAGCAAAATACACCTTGCTTCCTAACGTTACTGCACTCACCCCAGTTCTTGCTTCTGATAAAGCAGCAGTTGTCCATGCACCAGATGCAACATCATAAATATCAATCGTACTGTAATTAGTAGAAGCATCATTACCACCAGCAAAATATATTTTCCCGTTACAAGCAACAGCTCCAATGCCTACGCGTGCAACACTAAGTGCTGCTGTCGACCATGTTTGCGTTGTAGTATCAAATATATCTACTGTGTTATGATACATTTGTCCCATACCAGAGCTACCACCTGCAAAAACAATTTTATTTAATGCACCTGCACCACTAATACCAGCACGAGGTACAGATAAAGAATTTGAATTTGACCATTGACCTGTTAATGCATTGTATTTATCAACGCGATCATACTCTGATAGAATCCAATCATTGGCACCACCAGCAAACATCATCCAATTACCTGTTGATGCGCCAGCAACTTTTGAACGACCTAACGATGTCGAACCACTCGACCAATTATTATTGGTAAAACTGTAAAGATCATAGGCTGCTGGAGGAATACTGATGTTACCAATACCGCCTGCAAATACGGCTTTATTGTTCGCCGATGCCGCACCCATACCTGATCTACCACCCGATAAATTAGCAGTTGTCCACTGAGCGTTTACCCCGAAAGCAAAAGCAGTAAATAAAATCATTAAAGTAATTTTCAATTTCATATTTTTTGATTTATGTTAGATTATATAATATTCACTTCGGGAATTATCTGTACTTGAAACTTTTCGGAAACAGAACTTTGAATAGCCAACGCCAACTGATAAATTTCATCACCTGTTGCATTGCCATAATTAACTAACACTAATGCCTGATCTTTATGTGAACCACAATTACCAACTACCTTACCTTTCCAACCACATTGTTCAATTAACCATCCTGCAGCTACTTTAAATCCATTGTTTGTCGGATAGGCGACCACGTTAGGAAATTCATTCTTTAATCTTTCATATGCTGATGCACTGATTTCAGGATTCTTGAAAAACGAACCTGAATTACCTAGCACAGCAGGATTAGGCAACTTCGAACTACGAATGGCAATAACAGCATCACTTACATTTTTAATGGTTGGATGCTCTACATTCATTGCACTTAATTGCTGCTGAATAGCTCCGTAATTTGTATTAACTGTTGGATTTAAATTCAATCGAAAAGTAACCGATGTAATAAAATACTGACCTTTCTTTTCGTTTTTGAAAACGCTTTCACGGTAGCCAAATTTACAATCAGCATTATTAAATTTTTCTATTTGATGCGTAGTTAAATTAAATGCTTCCAATTCATGAAATACATCTTTCATCTCGACTCCATAGGCACCAATGTTTTGCATAGGACCTGCACCAACACTTCCGGGAATCAAGCTCATATTCTCTACCCCGCCAAAACCGTTATCAATGCAATACAAAACGAAGTCGTGCCATACCTCACCCGACGCGGCTTTCACATACACAAAATCCTCTTCCCGTTTAACGACCTCAATTCCTTTTAAACAATTATGAATGATTAATCCGTGATAATCTTTTGTGAGCAATACATTACTACCACCTCCTAAAAAAATTTTAGGCAAACTTAAAAACTGTTCAATGTTCAACACCGCAACTAATTCATCAATTGAATTAATCGAAGTAAAAAAATCGGCATTAACATCTAATCCGAAGGTGTTATATTTTTTAAGTGACTTGAGTTGCTCGATATGCGGCATTCAACGAAAATAGTAAAATAAGTCAGTATCCGTATTTGTCCTTCCAACGATCTTTCAAGAACTTTCTTAACTCTTGTTCACGGGCATTATTTCCTGGCTCATAAATGCGAACATTCTTCAATGTATCAGGCATAAACTCTAAATCGACAAAATTATTTTCAAAATTGTGCGCGTATTCATACCCTTCTCCATAGTTTATTTCTTTCATAAACGATGTCACAGGGTTTCTTAGATGTAAAGGAACTGATGGGTCACCATATTCCTGAATAAGCTTTTGAGCTTTCTTATAAGCCATATAAGAGGCATTACTCTTTGGCGAGGAAGCTAAATAAATAGCTGTCTGCGATAAGTTCAAAGCGCACTCCGGATAACCTATCATCTCTACAGCCTGAAAACAAGCCGTTGCAATAAGCAATGCATTAGGATTCGCATTACCGATATCCTCACTCGCAAGCACCAGCATTCTGCGCGCAATAAACTTTGGATCTTCACCACCTCTCAACATTCTTGTCATCCAATAAACAGCTGCATTAGGATCACTACCACGAAGTGATTTTATGAATGCAGAAATAATATCATAATGCTGTTCTCCATTTTTATCGTATTGCGCGATGCGCTGATGTGATAATTTCAAAACAAGATCATCCGTAATTTCAATTGTATCTTTATTTGATGCAGTACATACAAGTTCTAATACATTTAAAAGCTTCCTTCCATCTCCGCCGGATATTTTAAACATTGCGGCAGTCTCTTTCACCACAATATTTTTCTTCGAAAGCAATTCATCATTGTGAATCGCAAACTCAACAATTTGCAATAAATCTTTTTCAGTTAAAGGATTTAAAATATAAACCTGACATCGCGAAAGCAAAGGACGAATAACTTCAAATGAAGGGTTCTCTGTAGTTGCACCAATTAAAATAATAATCCCCTGCTCTACTGCACCTAAGAGTGAATCTTGCTGTGATTTATTAAAGCGATGAATTTCATCGATAAATAAAATTGACTTCCCATTTTGCTTAGCCTTTTCAATCACATCCCGTACATCTTTAACACCTGCATTGATTGCACTTAATGTAAACATTGGCAATCCAATTTCAGCTGCAATAATATTGGCTAAAGATGTTTTACCAATTCCAGGCTCTCCCCAAAAAATAATGGAGGGCATTGCCTTACTTTCAATAAATTTTCTGATAACTCCATTTTCACCAGTGAGGTGCAATTGACCTACAATATCATTTAAAGATTTAGGTCGTAGTCGCTCGGCTAATGGAATATGATTCATGTTGTTTTATTCAGTTACTGACAACACAGTAATCTCAATACGATTATTTACCTGATGATCTTCTTCGATACACAACAAACCACCCTTACATTGATTAAGAATTTTTGCAGAACCATGTCCTTTAAATTCCATCTGTGATGCATTTACGCCTGCTTTTATTAAACTCTGCTTAACCAATTGTGCACGTTGATTAGTTAGCGTTCTATTTTCTCCCTCACCACCGCGTACATCAGTATAAGAACCTATTTCAACTTTTACTCCTGGATTATCTTTTAAAATCGCAGCAAGCAATTGTAATGGTTCTTCTGATGAAGGAACAAGATTAGTGGTTTTCTTATTAAATGAAATACCATACCAGATAAATGGCTTATTAATTTCAATTTGTTTCAAATCGAACTTCACATCAATTGTGTCAGATTGTTTTGCACCATGTGTATCAATCGTATATTTTTTCTGATAGTGGAACTGATCACGACATTTAATCTCGAATGAATGCTCTGGCTCAACCATAAATGTTAATCGACCATTCGCATCACAGTTATACTTTTTATACGGCTTTCCATCTTTGAATATTGCAATCGAAGTATTTTCGATTCCATCGTGTGATAACTGATCAAACGTTTGAATGCGAACAACAATTTGTGGTGGTGTCCTTTTATACTCATAAATTTTATCAAAGCCATCTCCACGACTAGTAGAAAACAATCCGTTGTAACCAGTACTATCGCAGATATATCCGAAATCATCTTGAGAGGAGTTTACAGGATAACCAATGTTATAAGGAGTTGTCCATGCACCATTGATAAAATTAGATTCGTAAATATCTAAGCCTCCTAAACCAAAATTACCATCCGACGAAAAATAAATAGTAGAGTCATTAAAAATGAAAGGAAACATTTCGTTACCTGAAGAGTTGATGACATTACCTAAATTTTCAGGAGCACTCCATACATTATTAACTTTTGTTGTCTTATAAATATCAGTTCCTCCATAACCCCAAGGAAGATTAGCGATAAAATACATTACATCACCTTTCGAATTTAACGTTGGATGTCCTACAGAATATTCATCACTGCCTAATTTTAATGGACCAACAATCGTTGCTGATGTGTTTTCAATTTTAGCTTCAAATATTTTTAAAACATTAAAACTCTTTTTATTTTTTTCAATCTTGTTACTGATGTAGTTGTTCCTTGTAAAATAAAGCTTTCCAAACTCTTTATCAAACGCCAACGGACCTTCGTTAAATTTTCCATTCACATCGCCTTCAAGAGGTACTACTTCCATCCAATTCCCATTGCTTGACTTCTCGCCATAAAACAAATCGAAGTATTGATTTCCTGAAATATCAGATTTCAAATTCGACATTCCTTTATGGTGCATATCGGAGACAAATAAAATTCCATTCTTATAATACGTTGGACTAAACACATTAACGCCTTCATTGCAATAACGAATTGGCTTAACATCATAAAGCAAGGTATCAAAATATAATAAGAAGGAGCTATCACAAACAGTTAATAGATTTTTAATTTTATTATCAGAAACATTTACTGTTGAATAAACCTCTAAATACTTCTTTGCTTCCTGATATTTTCCATTTTTAACAAGTGCATCACCTAAACGATAATTCCATTCTACCTTTGGATTAGGATAAGTAAATAGCTTTTTATACCAGAACTCCGTCTTGATTGCATTCCCCATATTGTAATAGCAATCCGCGAGATTAATTGCGGCCTCACGATCGAATCGTTTAGACAAAACAAATTCATAATCTTCCACTGCAGGAGCATAAGCTGCTAACGCATAATTTTCGTTGGCAGTACGAAGACGAATATTCACGCAACCGCTAAACAGCACCAGCACCAAGAGATATGTAAGGCTCTTATTTTTCATATTAAAAATAGCGTGGTGATTTGATTTTTAAAACTGGATATCCAAAATCATAACCCAACATCAATTCATGAGAGCCAGAATTATAATTACTAATACCACCAAGTGTAATATCATACGAATAACCCACTCTGAACTTTCTATTTATCTGATATTCGAACAATGCAACGATCGCTTCTTTTGATCGATACGAGGCACCCACCCAAAATATTTCATTGAACAACACATTCACATTTAAATCATATTGCATTTGAGAATCCCCTTCTTTCTTTAACAATAAGGAAGGTTTAATCTTAATGTCGCCCTCTGTTTCAATAACACCACCAATGGTCATGTACATACGTCGCCCTAAATGATGTATTTGTTTTGTTTCCTCTTCGCGATTTTCAGATGGTTTGTAATTAACGAGATATGGAACTGAAAGTCCTGCGTAGAACAATGGACGATAGAAATAAGCTCCAAAGCCAGCATTCGGCAAAAACGAAGTAAACGTGTTATAGTCAAAAACTTTATCACCCGGATCCCAATACGTTAATTCAACAACGTTAGAATTGAAATTGGTTGCTCCTAATTGCAATCCGACACTTAACTTACTTACATCTCCTAAAGGTAAATGATAGGCCGTTGAAACATAAACGTCTGTTTGATTTGTTTTCCCAATTCTATCTTTCTGAATGAATGCACCCATCCCCAATTTTTTCTTTGGTAACATTCCATGTATACTTCCTGAAAATGTTACAGGAGCACCTTCAAACCCAACCCATTGCTTGCGATACATCATTGTTGTACTCACAAACTCTTTACTTCCAGCATAAGCAGGATTAAGTACTAGTCCGTTAAACATATAATGACTAACCAACGGCGTTTGCTGCGCCATTAAGTATGACGAGCAACATAAAAAGACAGCTATTAGTATCCGTTTCATCGTCTTAAATCAATGTATGTTTTATAAAATTTATTTATAGTCCTTAATTTCAACACAGCGAAATAAGTTCCATCTGACAACATATTTCCATTATTATCTCTACCATCCCAAGTATTAAAATAGTTTTCCGTATTGTAAACTACTAAGCCCCATCGATTGAAAATGGTAATTTCATTATCGAGAAAATCTTGTATTCCTTTTATCTCGAAGAAATCGTTGTAACCATCATTGTTAGGAGTAAATGCATTTGGCAGCAATACTGGATCAAGACAATCAATTGAATCACGAACGAAAACCTTTACAGTACCAGTATCACGACATGTTCCATTTACCACTATCCAATTGAAAATATTGACTCCGTAATTTAAATTAGAAACTAATGTAAATGGATCTGCTGTATCAGCAATGATTGCAGAAGAAGAATCGCTCCAATAACCATAACCAAACTGAGGACGGGTTCCATTTAAATTAATTTGATTTCCGCATAGTGTTTTATCACTTCCTGCTTGTGCTACAATTTCAGTAGAAACATTGACCAAAACCATATCGGAGTCAGAACACACCCCATCGGATACAATCCATTGAAGTTGATAATCACCAAATGAAAGATTAGATATCAAAGAAATATTGCTAGTTGAATCTGTAAACGAAACAGCAGAAGGTCCTGCCGATAAAACCCAACCACCAATTCCATAAATCGGAATTGAAGCATTTAGATTAGCTTGCGTTTGACCACAAACATTAAAATCAGTTCCAGCATTAGCTAATAACTGAGGAGGCTCTGTTATGAAGAAAGTGGAATCCTTTGTACAGCCATTATTATCTGTTAAATATACTGTATAAGTTCCTGCTTGTAATGATGAAATATTTTGAGAGACTGAACCATTACTCCAAACAAAATTATAAGGGGAAGTTCCTCCTGCTACATTTAAAATAATAGATCCATCTTCACTTCTGTAGCACGACAAGTTATACGGAGAGTTCAATGCTGGTGTAAATCCATTTATAGAAATTGGCAGAGGCTTTTCAATAGTAACAGTTCTTACCGCAATACAATTTAGTGCATCCGTAACCGTTAGTGTATAGCTTCCTCCAGTTAAGTTAACAACGTTTGTTGTTGTATCAGAAAGATTACTCCAAGCAAACCGATAGGGCAAAGTACCTCCAGTTACAGTAATATTAATAAATCCATCATTTACATTAGGACAAGTTACATTTCCAGAATCGACTGCCGCGATTACAGGACCATTGATATTACTTACGTTTACTATTATTGATGAAGAACAGCCACTGCCATCAACAGCCACTAATGTATAACTCCCTGCTCCCACATTCGACAAGGTATCGTTATTACTTGCATTCGACCAATAATAATTAAAGTTCCCCGAGCCTCCTTGAGCAGTTACTACAGCTGAACCATTATTACTTCCACAGCTTGCGTTTTGCACAGCTAACAAATTTACTTGTATTTGATTTGGCTGACTAACGGTATATGACTGACTTATGGTACATCCAACATCATCCGTTACAATTAACGAATAAATTCCTGCAGGGATATTTGATAAATCTTCTGTTATCTGAGTTGTTCCAACCCATTGATAAAAATAGGGAGCGATACCACCAGAAATATCGACATTGATACTTCCATCACTTAAACCATTGCAACTAACAGAATCTAACTGAAGAAGATTTATGGCAGGACTACCTGAATTTACAACTGAATCAGTGTAACTTGTAGAACAACCAAAAATATCAGTTACAGTTAATGTGTATGTCCCAGTATTTAATCCAGCAATCGTTGATGACGTCTGACCAGTATTCCATAAATAACTATAAGGCTGTGTTCCACCTGAAGGAATTACAGTTATATCACCATTACTAATATTACATTTCGGATTATTGACAAACGACAATAATTGAAAAGGATCTGGTTGCGTGATTGTATCGATGTAAATACTTATACAACCATTATTATCTGTAACAGTTAGTACATATTGCCCAGCAGGCTGATTTGTTAAATTTAAAGTTGTTGCACCAGTTGACCACTCATACGTATATGGTGGCTCTCCCTGATCGATGCTCAAATAGATACATCCGTTTGATTGATTATTGCAACTCACGTTAACAATCGAATCACGAATGACATTAGTAGAACTTATATTATTCACCGCAAAAGTCTGTTGTGCATTACAATTATTCCCATCTGAAACTATCACAGAATAAACTCCAGCATACAAGTTTTGAATTGTATCGTTGGTTAATCCGTTAGACCAATTATAAGAATAAGGACCTACGCCACCTGAAACAGCTATCATAATTTCACCATTGTTGTTACTACATCCAGCGTTATCAATCATTGCACTAATAACAATTGAATCTGGCTGAGCAACAACAAAACTCCTTCTAACTGTACATCCAAAATTATCGGTAACTGTTACTGAATAACTACCAGCACTTACATTTACAACATCTTGAGTTATTTCATTATTACTCCACAAATAAGTATAAGGACTAACTCCACCTTGAACAGAAATATCAATTACACCAGTAGCGCTGTTAAAGCATATAGCATCTGTCACTTGTGTTTGAGAAACAATTGGTGAAGGAATATTATTTACGGCCTGACTTCCAGTAGCCGAACATCCAAGGATATCCGTTACCGTTAGTGAATAGTTGCCATTCGTTAAACCCGTAAGCAATGAATTGGAAGAGCTATTAGACCATAAGTAAGTATACTGACCATTACCTCCTGAAATCGTTGCATTTATCGACCCATCACCTTGAGCACAATGCTCCTCTGTAACAACAAAAGCAATTGCAATTGGATCAGGCTCTATAAGCGAATAGGAAGTTTGTGATGAACAACCCGTAATATCAGTAACCGTTAAAATATAGTTTCCAGCAACAAGGTTAGTATTTGAATAAGCAGTTTCACCATTTGACCATTGCAATTGATAAGGACCTAAACCGCCTTGTACAGTTACCGTAATTTGTCCGTTAGCTGATCCATTACAAATAGGATTAATTTGCGTTACAAGATTAACAGCAGCCTGTCCAGAATTAAAAATATTTACAGAATCAACTACAGCGCAATTGTTAGCATCAGTAATAATAACTGAATAATTACCTAACGACTGATTAGAAATTGTATTTCCATTTACCCCATTACTCCATAAATAAGTATAACCTCCTACACCTCCACTCGCAGTAACTGTTGCTGAACCATTAGATAAATTACAATTAGCATTGGTAACATTAAATGTAGCTTGAATTTTAGCTGGTTGTAAAACGGTATAATTTTCAACAATACTACAACCATTATCATCAGTAACTGTTAATGTATAATTACCAGCAATAACATTTAAATTATCTTGTGAAGTAATACCATTACTCCACTGATAAATAAATGGGGCTGTTCCATTTGTAATAGAAATTTGAATTGACCCTATTGCCTGATTATAACATGTTGCATTGACGATGGCATCAAGTACAATAGAAGGCCCAGGAATATCAGCCACAACAAATGTACTTTGCTTTGCACATAGTAAGGCATCAGTTATAGTAACTGTATAAGTTCCCGCAATCAAATTATTAATTGAACTATTTGTACCACCGCTACTCCAGTTGTACGAATATGGAGCAGTACCTCCTGAAACGTTGACGATTATCGAACCAGAACTTTGTCCGCAGTTAGCATTTACAATTGTACCTTGAATTGCTATAGAATCGTTTTGACTGATAGTAAATTGTTGACTAGCAATACAACCATTGGCATCAGTAATGGTCACAGTATAATCGCCTGCTCCAACGTTTGAAATATCTTGCGTTGTAGCTCCGTTTGACCATAAGTACGTATATGGACTAACTCCTGAATTAACTAAAATATCTAATGCACCATTATTACTACCGTAACAACCAACATTAGTTTGGTTAGAAAGGGTTAATACGGGGCCGGTAGTATTTTGAACAATAATGTTTTTTTGACGAATACATCCATTAGCATCGGTTACAGTTACAGAATAAGTTCCTGCTGGTACATTTAATATTTGATTAGCAATTGAACCATTGCTCCATAAATAAGCGTAAGGACTAACTCCACCCACTGGTGTAACCTGAGCCGAACCATTTGCCTGACCACAAGTTGAATTCACAACTGTATAGTTCGCTAACGATAAAAAGGCTGGTTGTGAAATGAAAAATGACTTAGTACCAGTACATCCATTTGCATCAGTAACTGTAACACTGTATGTACCATTTGTTAAATTTGAAATGTTTTGTGATGTAGCTCCATTTGACCATAAAAAATTAAATGGCAATGTACCACTATTAATACTGATAGTTATCGCACCAGTGCTATCACCACTACAGAGAACATTGGTTAAGGTGTTTTGAACTACTACTGGCGATGGCTGTGATAACACTGTAGAATTTTGAACCAACGTACAAGCATGTAAATCTGTAATTGTAACAGTATAGATTCCGGCAGCAAGGTTATTAATTGTTGAAGATGTACTACCTCCATTCCATACATATGAATAACCAGGTGTTCCTCCAGAAGGAGTTACTACTAATGATCCATTATTCTGGTTACACGTGGAAGGTGTTGAAGTAAAAGATGCTGTAATTGCAGAAGGTTGATTAACTACATAACTTCCAGTAGTAGAACAATTGTTAGCGTCAGTAATAGTTACTGTATAATTTCCAGCTATTAGTCCATTAATGTCTTGAGTTGTTTGACCACTACTCCATGCATAATTTAAAAGCACTGTACCTCCGCTAACTGAAATATTAATCGATCCATTACTCCCACCATTACATAAAGGATCTGTTATTATTCCGGAAATAATTGATGGACCTACCTGATTTGTCAATGTTACATTACGTGATACAGTACATCCATTAGCATCTGTTACTGTAACAGAATAACTACCCGCTAATAGATTTGTTATTGAAGAAGTCGTTTGACTATTACTCCAAAGATAGGAAAGCTGACCAGTACCACCCGAAGCAGAAACACTTGCACTTCCATTTGCTAAACTACATGAAGCGTTTGTAGAAGTTATTGATGCAACAATTGCTACAGGTTCTGCAACGGTATAAGTAAAAGAATTGCTACATCCTAAATTATCTGTTACTGTGATGGTATATGTTCCAGCTGCTAAGTTGGCTAAATCTTCTGTGGTTGCGCCATTGCTCCATAAGTAAGTGTAGCCACCACTTCCTCCTGTAAAGGACTGATTAATTGCACCTATTGTTCCTCCGTAACAGTTGTTATCTATTACAACCCATGTTGCACGTTGTATAGCCGTATTTTCACTTACAACATACGTACGATTTATCGTGCAACCGAGGTCATCCGTTAACGTTACATTGTAAGTACCATCTGATAAATTAGTAATTGGATTCGATGTTGATGAATTATTCCATAAATACGAATACGGACTTGTACCACCAGTTACTATTAATTGAATACTACCTGTGGTTCCATTAAAACAATTTACATTGGTTATACTAGCTGTTATATTAAGTGGCAACGGACTTTGAACCGTTTGAGTATAGAACGATGTGCATCCACTCTGATCAGTAATTGTTACTGAGTAACTACCTGCCGACAAATTATTAACATCTGATCCCGTACTACCATTACTCCATAGATAGCTGTAAGGAGGATTACCTCCAATCGTTGAACTAGAAATAGAACCATCAGTAAAACCAAAGCATGTTACATCGCTAACCGTAAAATTTGCAGATGGAGCTCCAGCACCTGACACAGCACCACTCCACAAAGAAATACATCCATTATTATCCGTAACTGTTAACGAATAACTTCCGGCGCTTAAACTACTGATAGAAGATGTTGTATTACCATTACTCCAACTATAGGTGTAAGGAATAGTTCCTCCCGATACAGCTGTTGAAATTGAACCAGAGCTAGCTACACATCCAGCATTAATAATAGTTGCATTAATTGTCAGTGCAGGCAACTGAGTAATTGTATACACTACTGAAGCTGTACAACTATTGGCATCGGTAACTGTTATTGTATAATCACCAGCAGATAAGCCAGACAAATTTTGACTTGTTGCTGAATTTGACCAGAGATAGGTATATGGGGCTAAGCCATCAGTTGCAGAAATATTAATAGAGCCCGTTGCTTCTCCAAAGCAATTTACATTCGTTTGTGATGTTAGCGTTACTGCAGGCCCGTTAGTATTCGTAATTATAAAATTTCTTCGACGAGTGCAACCGTTATTATCCGTAACAGTAACAGAATAAGATCCTGCACCAATATTACTTATTTGATTTGTAATATCACCATTACTCCACAAATAGGTATATGGAGCAACACCTCCTGAAGGAATAATTTGTGCAGACCCATTTGCTTGCCCGCAGGTAGTATTTACACTACTAAAATTTGCAAGGGATAAAAATGTTGACTGAGAAACATTGAACGAATTTATAGCCGTACATCCGTTAGCATCCGTTACTGTAACGGTATAAGTACCACTCTTTATATCTGTAATATTTTGTGTAGTAGCACCACTCGACCAAACAAATGTAAAAGGGGCTGTACCGTTATTGATAGTAATTGAAATGGATCCAGTACTATCACCATTACACAGAACATTTGTTAATGCTGATTGAACAACCACCGGAGGCAAGGTTGCACTGACTGTAGCTGAACGAATAATTGAACATCCATTTACATCAGTTATCGTTACCGTATAATTTCCCGCTGCAACATTACTGATAGAAGAAGAAATGGTTGCGTTATTCCATAAATATGTAAATGCTCCTGTGCCACCACTAACACTAGCTGTTGCTGATCCATTATTTAAATTACATGTTGTTGCTATAGTGTTTACATTAGCGACTAGCGCAGATGGCTGGTTGATCGTATAAGAATTACTATTTACGCAACTATTCGCATCCGTAATTGTAACTGTATATGTTCCTGCTGACAAACCCGAAGCATCTTGATTTGTCTGACCATTACTCCAACTATATAAAAAAGGACCGACTCCGCCTGAAATAGTAATATCAATTGAACCATCACTTCCCCCATTACACAAAGGATCACTTATTATACTTGATGTGATTGATGGCCCATTTTGATTAACTAATGAAGCAGATTGAATTACGGTACATCCATTCGCATCGGTAATGGCAAGTGTATAAACTCCTGCAGCTACATTATTAATTGACGAAGCGGTTGATGCATTACTCCACAAATAATTATATCCTGATGTACCACCACTAACGGTTGCGGATATACTTCCATTAGATGCTTCACAAGTAGGGTTAACACCATTCAACGATACAGTCAACAAGCTTGGTTGAGTAAGTGAATAACTCGATGATGCAGTACAATTATTCGCATCAGTCACTGTGACGGTATATGAACCTGCAGTTAATCCAGTAACATCTTGACTTGTCTGTGCATTACTCCAACTATAAGTAAAAGGACTAGTACCTCCTGAAATCGTGATATCGATAGAACCATTACTTCCGCCATTACAGGAAGGATCGGTTGTAATACCTGATGTGATTGATGGTCCGTTTTGATTGACTAACGAAGAAGACTGAACCGCTGTACATCCATTAGCATCGTTAATGGTAAGTGTATAAACTCCTGCAGCAATATTACTAATTGATGAGGCATTTGATAAATCACTCCACAAATAACTATAACCTGATGTACCACCACTAACGGTTGCGGATATACTTCCATTAGCTGCTCCACAAGAAGGGTTAACACCATTCAACGATACAGTCAACAAGCTTGGTTGAGTAATTGTATAATTTGAAGATGCCGAACAATTACTTGCATCAGTTACAGTAACAATATAAACTCCTGCTGTAAACCCACTAATGTCTTGCGTCGTACTTCCATTCGACCATAAATATAAATAAGAAGGATTTCCACCTGTTACAGTCAAGTCGATACTACCATCTGATCCACCATTACATTGAACAGCATTTATCACATCAGATAAAATCAATTGACTAGGCTGATTAACTGTATATGATTCAGCAGCTGTACAACCATTTCCATCTGTCGCAACAACAGCGTAATTTCCAGCAATGATATTTTGCAACAAAGAATCAGAGGAAGCATTATTCCATAAGTAAGAATAATTACCAACTCCACCAATTGAAGTGATATTTATTTGACCGTTATTTAAACCGAAGCATGTAACATCACCAACCGTACTAATAATGGAAATTACTGAAGGCTCATTAACTGTAAATATTTGCGATACTTCACAACCTAAATTATCTTTTACAACTAATGAATAAATATTAGCTGCAACTCCAACCAAATTTTGAGAAACAATTGAATTATCCCAAGTAAAATTATAAATACCGCTACCGCCATTCGCAGATGCTTGAATTGATCCATCTGATAATCCATTGCAAGTTGCATCTGAAACAACACCTGAAATTATTATTGCTGGATTTTGAGTAATTTGTATAGATGTATCCTTTGTACATCCATTGGCATCTGTGATTGTTAAAGAATAAACACCTGCAACAACACCACTTAAATCTTCATTGATTGATGCATCACTCCATAAATAATTTAAAGTTCCTGTACCACCATTCGATGTTAAATTAATTACACCATCGGCATTACCAAAACAATTGATCGAATTCACCGTCGCGCTGATTGATATTGGAGATGGCTGATTCACATTGAAGCTAGAAGAATTTGTACATCCGTTAAAATCAGAAACAGTCAACGTATAAGTACCAGTACCTATAGCACTTATATCTTGTGTCAACACTCCATTACTCCATGAATATGAATATGAACCTGACCCACCTGATACACTTACATCGACACTACCATCAAGACCACCATTACAAGGTATGTCGGTAACATTTCCAATAATATTTATTGCTGTTGGTTGTCCAATAGCAATTACTTCAAATGCATTACAGCCAAGTGAATCTGTAACTGAAACAGAATAACTGCCTGCGACTAAATTCGAAATAGAAGAGAGCGTTTCGCTATTACTCCATAAATAATTATAACTACCTGTTCCTCCCGATACACTCAAGGAAATTGAACCATCACTTCCTCCAAAGCAAGTTACAGATGTAACATTTGAAGATATTGTTATTGGCAAAGGTTCATTAAGTACAAAATTCAGATTCAAACTATCGCCTAACGCATCGAATATAGTGACTGCATAATTTCCTGCAACTAAGTTGGTAATGTCTTCTGTTGTTTCGCTGTTAGACCATAAGAATGTAAAAGGAGCATTCGGTCCAGATACCGTTAGATCAATTAATCCATCATTTCCGCCATTACATGAAACATTCGTTACTGAATCTGTGGCAAGGATATTCCCTGTCTGATTTTTTGTAAACGCATAGCTATTAACACCAAAAAATAAAACTGAAAAAAAGGCAAAAAAATACTTGCAAACACTTTTTATTATCATAGCCGATTGCTTCCTAACTCTAATACGGTAGCGGTTAATTTCATTTATAAACGGGTATAACCCATACATACAAATTTAAAAAAATTAACCTAAGAATGAGGCTAATTAAAGAGAAAGTGTCAACAATAAATTAGGCATGACCCCTATTAATAATGAGATGATTGCAGTTAAAACAATTAATGTCCATTGACCTTTATTCAAAATATGTCCTGCTCCCTCTTCATTATCCTGAAGAGAGACAAAAATCACTCTGAAATAATAATAAACCCCTATCAACGAAGATAATACAGCTATCAACGTCAACCACTGATAACCCGAATGCATTGCCCCTAAGAAAATGTAGTACTTGGCAAAGAAGCCCGTCATTGGAGGAATACCCGCCATTGAGAATACTAAAGCGCTAATAAATACGATGATTCCTTTGTTATTTTTTGATAACCCTTTCAATGAATTAACAGATTCATCGCCTGAAGCAGTCATTGCCTGCATCAATGCAAACATCCCCATACTTGCTATCGAATAGGAAGCTGTATAAAGAAAAATAGAACTTGCCGAAATTTTATTCATCGCAACAATCGCCATCAACATATATCCTGCATGAGCAATACTTGAATAAGCCATCATTCTCTTTAAACTCGTTTGATAAACTGCCAAAATATTACCTCCAATCATAGTTGTAGCAGCAATGATAGCCATCGTATTTGACCAGAAACCTGTAATTTCAACAAAGCAGGTACTGAACATGCGATAGAAAGCTGCAAATGCAGCAGTTTTAACTACAGTGGCCATAAACGCCGTTATCACCGTTGGTGCTCCCTCATAAACATCTGGTGCCCAAAAATGAAAAGGCGCAGCAGACACCTTAAATAACAAGCCAACCATTATTAGTAAAACGCCCGCATAAACAAACATTGGCGTATTACCTGCAGCTTGCGAAACGGAAATATAAGATGCGATTTTAGCAAGGTTAAATGTTGCAGTTGCTCCATAAATTAATGCAATTCCGAATAATAAAAATCCGGTTGCAAATGCTCCCATCAAGAAGTATTTCATACCTGCTTCGTTAGAACGCAACTCTGATTTGTTACTCGCAGCTAATACATAAAGACTAATCGATAATATTTCTAATCCCACAAAAAACATCGAAAGATCAGCAAAGGCCGTCATGATGATTGCTCCTGTTAAAACAAATAATACCAATGCAGCATGCTCTGCCATATTAGATGACGATGAAAAATAATGCTTTGATATAATCATCCACAGCAACGTCACCACAATCATCAACGAAGAAAATGCTAAGGAATAATTATTAAACAAAACCATATCATGGTAATACGACAAGTTAGTATTCCATGATGAAATTGCAAATCCAAGTCCTGCAACTAAACCCGCTACAATAATTGGTAGTAATATTTTCTTAAAACGAAGTGCATCGGCCATCATAGCCACCACACCTAATAGGGATATTATGATAAGTGTATTCATAATCAATTAATGTCTTTTACTTGTGCCAATAAATCTTCTAATGCTGGTCCTGCAACCTGAAGAATTGGTTTTGGATATATACCACCAGCGATGATCGCTAATGCAACTACTACTAATACGATTTTCTCTGTTTGATGCAAGCCAGTAAATTCTATACTACGTGCGTGAGGCTCACCCAACATGATTTTCTGATATGAACGTAACATGTAAACAGCTCCTAAGATTACTGTTAATCCAGCAACTGCAGCCATCCATGCATCATATTGATAAACGCCATTTAATAATAAAAACTCACCCACAAATCCATTGGTAAGTGGCAACGCAACCGAACCTAATAAAATAATTAAATATAGAATTGTAAATACACGTGTATTATTAGCTAATCCGCCTAACTCATCTAAATTTCTTGTTTTCATTCTTCGGAAGATGATATCAGAAATAAAAAAGATACCAACCACATTCACACCATGTGCTAGCATTTGTGCCATTGCACCTTGCATTCCTTGAATAGTTAAAGAAAATATCCCAGCTGCAATTAATCCAACGTGAGCAACTGAAGAATATGCGATTAAACGTTTGAAATCTTTTTGTACTAACGCCATCACTGATGCATAAACAACACCGATGATTGATAATATCATTGCGGTATTTCCCCATTGCGCTAATCCTTCTGGCAAAAATGGAATCATCCAACGAATCAAACCATACAATCCCATTTTCAACATGATACCTGATAACAACATTGTTCCTTGTGTAGGAGAGTCTGTATAGGTATCCGCTTGCCAGCTGTGCAAAGGAAAGATTGGAATTTTAATCGCGAAAGCTAAAAAGAAGCACCAGAATAACCACGACTGATCAGTTGCAGTTAACACAATTGAATAAAGTACATTAATATCGAATGAATGTGTTCCTGGTGTTTGTAAGTAGACATAAATTAATCCGACTAACATCAACAATGAACCTGTTAAGGTATAGATGAAAAACTTTAATGTAATTCGTACGCGATCTTCGCCGCCCCAGAATAAACAAATAAAGTAGATTGGAATAAGTGCTAACTCCCAGAAGATATAAAACAAGAATCCATCTAATGCTGCAAATACACCAATCAAGGCAAATTGCATAAACAACATCAATGAATAAAAAGCAGTTGCGTTTTTATATTCAGTACGGAATGAACTTAAAATAATTAAAGGCATCAAGAAGTTAGTCAATGCAACTAACAAAATACTGATTCCATCTAATCCTAGCTTAAAGCTAATTCCTAAATCTTTCACCCACCAGTAATCAACAAGAAACTGGTACGACATATCTGACTTAAACAACGTAAGGGAATAAACTAATATTCCTAAGTTAACGAGTGATGTACCCAATGCAAACACTTTCACTTTTGCTTTATCTAAAAGCAAACAAGCTAATGAAGCAACGAGCGGTACGAAGAGTAATAGTAGTGTTATCATTCCGCTGTTTAAATTATCATTGTTAAAACTAAAATTGTAATAATACCAATCACCATTGCAAATACATACGCCCCGATGTGACCAGTTTGAATTTTTCTTAATTGTCCGCTTAAATTATTCAATGCAGTACCGGTTCCATTTACAGTTCCATCAATTAAACCTTGATCAATGTACTTATAAACGAAGGCTGCTAACTTATCAAGTGGCTTTGTGATTAGTGCAGCATATACTTCATCAACATAATATTTATTCGCTAATAACTTCGCGAAGCTATCCAACTCTTCACTGTCTTCTTCTGGCTTCACTTTCTTAGTAACATAGTAACTATATGTTGCATACATAATGACTGCTAACAACACCACAGAAACTGACATCAACATAATTTCAAATGTATGGCTTGCTTCTTCATGAGATGTTTTAAAAATAATTGGTGCTAAAAACTCATTCAAGAAGTGAGGTGCATGAAACAATTCTGGCATTCCAATAAATCCACCAACAGCAGATAATACCGCCAATACAATTAATGGTATTGTCATAGTTGCTGGCGATTCATGCAAATGACTTTTTTGATGTTCTGAACCTCTGAACTCACCATAGAACGTTAACCAATACAAACGGAACATATACACTGCCGTTAGTACTGATGTGATGGCAAGAATTACAAACATGATTGGTGAATACATCCAAACCTTTGCTAGTATTTCATCTTTTGAAAAGAATCCTGCAAAAGGAGGTAGACCCCCAATGGCTAATGTTCCAATCAAGAATGTTAAATGTGTAATTGGCAATGCTTTTTTCAAAGCTCCCATTCTTCGGATATCTTGCTCGCCGCTCATTGCATGAATAACACTACCAGCTCCAAGGAATAATAATGCTTTAAAGAATGCGTGTGTGATCACATGGAACAAGGCTGTTTGATATGCTCCTACTCCTAATGCAACAAACATATATCCTAACTGACTTACCGTAGAGTATGCCAATACTTTTTTAATATCATTTTGCTTTAATCCGATGGTAGCAGCAAAGAAAGCTGTTGCAATACCAACGAAAGCAACGATAGAAGATGCATCAGGACTTAATGCGTATAAAACGTTCGATCTAACGACCATGTATATACCCGCTGTTACCATGGTAGCCGCGTGAATCAATGCAGATACAGGAGTGGGACCTGCCATTGCATCAGGCAACCATGTATACAAGGGAATTTGAGCACTCTTACCCATTGCTCCAACAAACAACAGTAAACAAATTGCTGTTACCGCAGTGTTGTTTTGAGGTAAGTTAGATGCCGCACTGAATACCTCACTAAAATTCACACTTCCAAAAGTCATGTACATTAAAAACACACCAAGCAACAATCCTAAATCACCAATACGATTCATGATGAATGCTTTTTTAGCAGCATTACTATACTCGATGTTTTTAAACCAGAAGCCAATCAATAAATAAGAACATAATCCTACTCCTTCCCAACCAACAAACATTACGATGTAGTTAGATCCTAATACTAACAACAACATAAAGAACACGAACAAATTCAAGTACGAAAAGAATCGAGGATGATCTTGTTCATGACTCATGTATCCAATCGAATACAAATGAATTAATGTACCTACTCCTGTTACCACCATTAACATGATAGCAGATAAACGATCTATTAAAAATGAAAACGGAATTGATAAGTTGCCAGAACTTATCCAATCAAAAAGCACTACTCTTTCAGGTACTGATCCTTCTTGAGCAACCTCGCCGAATATGAATGCAGAGATAATAAAGGAAATGAATACAGCTGCAGTAGCGATTCCACCACTCATTGCAACATTGAGTCTTTTATTTAAAACTCCCACTATTATAAATCCCAGTAGCGGAAGCAGAGGTATTAACCAGGCAAATTGAACCATCATTTGGAGTTCGTGTATTTAAATTTAATTATCCTTTTAGTTTATTTAATTCATCAATATCGACTGTGCGGATATTGTTGTAGATCATTACAAGTATTGCTAATCCAACAGCCACTTCAGCAGCTGCAACAGCCATGATAAAGAATACCATCACTTGTCCTGATTCATCACCATGAAAGGTAGAGAATGCTGTAAGTAACATATTCACGGCATTTAACATTAACTCAATGCACATGAAAATGATAATGGCGTTACGGCGAAACAATACGCCCATGACACCAATCGCGAATAAAATAGCAGCTAATGCTACGTAATAATTCAACGGTATATATTGTAGTATAGAATTCATCTTATTCAACAGATTTTTTTCCAAGTAATACTGCTCCAACCATTGCTGCTAATAACAAGATGGAGATTAATTCGAATGGTAATAAGTACTGACCGTATAATGCTTTACCTAAGTTAGCAACAGTTCCTACATCTGCACGATTTGAATTTGCGGCTAATGTTTCTGCACCTTTTGTAACACCTACCATCACTAGTAGTAAGCATCCAGCGGCAACGGTAGCTGCGCCCTTAAGTAAGTTTGTTTTATGAGGCTCTAGCTCTTTATTCATATTGATAAACATCAAAGTAAATAAGAAGAGAACCATGATTGCTCCTGCGTAAACGATAATATGTACAGCAAATAAAAACTGAGCATTCAATAATAAATAATGTCCCCCAATTGTGAAAAAACAGAATATCAAATACAATACACTGTGGACTGGTTTACGAGACAATACAACCATCAATGCGCTAAACACCGATAAAGTTGCAAGTACGAAGAATGGTAATGATGGATTCAAAATAATATTTTTTTAGTTATTATTGATGACGATGTGCTTTAGCTCTTAGAGAAACGTCAATGCGCTTATCCGCTTCTGTTCCTTCTACTAATTTATCTTTTCCAAAAATAAAGTTGGTACGAACCATATCAGAAGGCACCATTCTATCGGTTAAGAAAATTGCTTCTTTCGGACAAGCTTCTTCGCATAATCCGCAATAGATACATCGTAGCATGTTGATTTCATACACTGCAGCATATTTCTCTTCACGATATAAATGCTCTTCTCCTTTTTTACGCTCTGCTGCTGTCATAGTAATGGCTTCCGCCGGACAAGCTACTGCGCATAATCCGCAAGCAGTACAATTTTCACGACCTTGCTCATCTCTCTTCAACACATGCCATCCTCTGTAAACGGGCGCAACAGGACGAGTTTGCTCAGGATATTTCACCGTTGCTTTCTTGCGAAATAAATGTTTTATAGTAATAAGTAAACCGCTAAGAATCGCTGGCAGATAAATTTTCTCTGCAAAGGTCATCTCTTTATTTACTACGACTTTTGATCGATTGGTAAGTTGCATGATTGCTATCTTATCTGATTATTAAAAATGTAATTGTCCGTTTTTATAAAGTACATAAACACCTGTACCTAGAATATTAATAATTGCCAATGGAATCATGGTTCTCCATCCAAGGTGCATCAATTGATCGTACCTGAATCTTGGAATCGTCCAACGAATCCACATGAAGAAGAAAATGAAGAAGAAAATTTTTCCGAAGAAAATTAATGTACCAACTATCGATAACATATTTGGTGATAAACCTAACTGATCAATGAATGGGAAATTGTAACCACCGAAATACAATGATGCAATAATTGCAGAACTAATAAACATGTTAATGTACTCTGCGAATAAATAGAATCCCAATTTCATAGAACTATATTCTGTATGGTACCCACCTACTAATTCTGTTTCACATTCTGGCAAATCGAAGGGTGTACGATTGCACTCAGCAAATGCACAAACGATAAATAAAATAAATCCTAACGGTTGCGTGAATACGTTCCAGTGTATTCCATGTTGCTGCTCTACCATTTCACGAACGCTTAAGGTTCCAGTTGTCATGATTAAAGCAATCACTGCCATACCCATTGCTAATTCGTAACTAATCATTTGTGACGAAGCACGAATAGCACCCATTAAAGAGTATTTATTATTCGATGCCCACCCACCTATCATAATTCCGTAAACACCAATTGACACAACACCAAACACGTATAAAATTCCAATATTAATATCAGTAATCTGCACAGGATAAAACGTACCATTGATTTCTAATCCATGTCCCCAAGGAATAACAACGCCTGTCATACAAGCGGTCATCATCATAATACAAGGACCAAGAATAAACAACAAACGATCTGCATTAGAAGGAATAATTTCCTCTTTCATGAACATCTTTACTCCATCAGCTAATGGTTGTAACAATCCAAAAGGACCTGCTCTATCTGGCCCAACTCTATCCTGTAAAAACGCTGCAATTTTGCGCTCTGCATAAGTTGAATAGGCTGCAATACCTAACGATACCGCGAACACTATAACAACGAGCACAAATTTTATTAATAAGAATTCCATATTCTGATTTTAATCGAGATAACTTAATTATTAATTATTGTGAGCACGCTCATCAATTGATTTTTGATTCGACACATCAATCTTTAATTGCTTCTTCACTTCATAATGGTTAGCAGAGATAACTGACTTACGATCAATATGACGAGGACCTTCAATTGTCCAATCTGACTTTTCTTTCTTTTCAAAACGACATTCGTTACAAATCCACTCCTCCACTTCTCCATGAACATCTTTACGAGCCGATACACGCAACACATCATCACCACTCATCCATAATACTGTTTTACCAGAACACTTCGTACAATTACGATGCGCATTCATTGGATTGGTAAACCATACACGACTTTTAAATCGGAAGGTACGATCTGTTAAAGCTCCTACAGGACAAACGTCAATTACATTTCCTGAGAAATCACTGTCTAATGACTTTTCAATGTAAGTAGAAATCTCCGCTACATCTCCTCTGTTAATCACACCATGCACACGTGAATCACATACTTGATCAGCCACCTTTACACAACGATAGCAAAGAATACAACGCGTCATGTGCAACTTAATGTTCTCACCAATATCAATCTTTTCAAACTCACGACGCTTAAACTCATAACGAGATTTAGCAAGTCCGTGCTGGTAACTTAAATCTTGCAAATGACATTCACCTGCCTGATCACAAACAGGACAATCAAGAGGATGATTTAATAATAAAAATTCTACTACTCCTTTACGAGCTTCTAATAAATCAGGAGCAGTTGTATTTTGAACTTCCATTCCATCCATCACTGTTGTTCTACATGAAGCAACAGGCTTAGGCATTGGACGAGGATCTTTTTCAGAACCCTTAGTTACTTTCACAATGCAGGTACGGCAATATCCTCCACTCGTTTTCAACTTCGAATAATAACACATTGCAGGAGGTACAATATCTCCTCCTATCATGCGCGCTGCCTGCAAGATGGTTGTTCCCTCTGGAACTTCTATAGAATGACCGTCGATGGTTACTTTAGGCATATCAATATTTTCTTATGCTACTTCCGGTGAAATATTATTCAAGCGGTAATAGTGATTATCTTTTTTAATGGATGATGGATTCTTTACATACTCTTCGAATTCACTGCGGAAATGACG
>JBKCGZ010000168.1:0-44111 GCA_046303115.1 Bacteroidota bacterium
GTGTAATCTCCAGTTGGTTCTACAGTAGAATTTGCTGAAGCATTATTTGACAGACACTTATAAACATTTCTACCTGAAGTCATTATGTACATCGGTTTGACATTTAACGAAGTGTGGTTTATTAAAAAGAAGTATGATTAATATTTTAATCTGATGACATTTCTGAAAAGGCTCTTACTAATGGTTTTTCTTTCATGGCTTTTTGTGGCTTGTGAAAACAACGAAAATGAAATATCCCGAATTACAGCGAGGCCCAATGATCCAGTAGAAGAAATTACAGGTTTACAAACAATATATAGTGATTCTGGCGCTGTTAAAGTATTATTGGAAGCGCCTACGATGAAAAAAATCTTGTTGCCTAAGCCAATTACAGAGTTATCAAAAGGGATGAAGATTAGCTTTTACGATGTAAATATGAATGTAATTTCAAGAATGAAATCGAGTTATGCCATTCACTACGACCAAGAACATAAATGGGAGGCCCGAAATAATGTAGAGGTTATAAATCTGAAGGGCGAAAAGCTCAATACGGAAAAACTTATTTGGGATGAGCGTGAGAATAAGCTTTTATCGGATAATTTTGTTAAAATTACAACGAGTAAGGAAATTATTATGGGTAATGGTTTTGAGGCTGATCAGGATTTTAGCCATTATAAAATCTTTAATGTTACCGGTCACATTACATTAAATCAATGAATATTTATCGACTGCTAGAGATTTGCTGGTTAATACTGACATTATTGGCAGTGGCAATGGGCATTTTTAAAAGTCTTACGGAGTCGGCATTATCGGGTCTTTGGTTTTTTTTATTGGCGTTCTTCAATAGTGTTTTTTGGATAGCTCGTCGTTCAAAAAGGGCAAAAAGCGAGGAGGAAATAGATAATTAGTATTACTTTTATAATATTCCTTAAGTGGATGCTTTTATCAATAGATAAAGAGTTGTATATTCGCAACCTTAATTACGGAATAAAATAGATTACTATGGCAGTTATTGAAAAAATAAGAAGCAAATCAGGCCTTCTTATTGGAATTATCGGATTTAGTTTAGTAGCCTTTGTTTTGGGTGATTTATTCTCATCCAAAAATGGTTTTTTTGGAAGTTCTGATAATACAGTCGGAATTATTGGAGGTAATAAAGTCGATTTGATGGATTACAATTCACGCGTGGAAGAATTTGTTGAGAATTATAAATCTCAGACGCAAAATCAGACAGTAGATCAGGCTACAATGGATCAGATCAGAGAGCAGGCATGGAATAAATTCGTTAACGATTTTGTAATGGTTGAACAATATAAAAAGTTAGGTTTAACTTGTTCTGCTGATGAGTTATTTGATATGGTTCAGGGTAAAAATATAGATCCCCAAATTCGTCAGGCTTTTACTGATCCAAAAACTGGTCAATTTAGCCCATCATCAGTTATTCAGTTTTTGAAAAACAAAAACAACGATCCTAAAGCTTCTGAGCAATGGGCTGCATTTGAGAAGGCTCTTAAGGAAAAGCGTATTGCTGAAAAATATAATGAGCTAGTTAAAGGTGGATTGTATATTACAAAAGATGAAGCAAAAGATAACTTCATTGATATGAACAAAACAGCATCTGTGAAATATGTCATGATTCCTTATGCTTCTATAGTTGATACTACTATTCAGGTTTCTGATGCAGACTTAAAAGCTATTTATAATGAGAATTTGAAAAAATATAAGCAACAAGATTCTCGTGCAGTAGAATATGTTGCCTTCAACGTAAAGCCTTCTGATGTAGATATTAAAGCGGCATCAAACGACTTTTCTAAATTGTTAGAGGAATTTAAAACTACTTCAAACGACTCATCATTTATTGCATCAAACTCTGATCAACCATTAGATAATACTTATCACAAGAAAGGTACATTGCCTTTTAATATTGATTCAGCAATGTTTTCTGCTGCGGTTGGAACTGTAATGGGTCCATTTGATATGAACGGGGTTTATTCAGCTTCTAAACTGATTGCTGTTAAATCAATGGCCGATTCAGTTAAGGCACGTCATATCTTATTAAAGGTAGAGCCAGGTAAAGCTGATTTAGCTAAAGCAACAGCTGATAGTATCATCAAAGCAATTAAAGGTGGTGCTAAATTCGAGGATATGGCAACTAAATACTCAGTTGACCAAGCTGCTAATGCTAAAGGCGGTGATTTAGGTTGGTTTAATTACCAAATGATGGTTGAGCCATTTAGTGAAGCTTGTTTTAGTTCTTCAAAAGGTGCATTAATTACAGCAGAAACTCAGTTCGGTTTACATGTAATTGAAGTATCTGATATGAGTGCAGCTTCAAAACAAGTTAAAGTTGCAACGCTTGTGAAAAAGGTTGAGGCAAGTGCCAAGACTATTCAATCAATGTATACCAAAGCAAACGAATTTGCTAATAAGTTCAATACAGCTGAAGCATTTGATAAAGGTATTAAAGATCAAAACTTGACTAAACTATCTGAACAAAATATTCAGGAAAATAATCGTCAAATGGGTGGTTTTGAAAATTCACGTGAGTTAATCCGTTGGTCTTTCAAAGCTAAAATTGGTGAGGTTTCTAAAGCATTTGATTTCGGTAATGCATATGTTGTAGCTAAGCTTACTGATATTCGTGAAAAAGGTACAGCTACTTTGGATCAGGTGAAAGAGCAGGTAACAATGGAAGCTCGTAAAGAAAAGAAGGCGCAGATGTTTATTGATCAGCTAACAAAGGCAGGCTCCTCAAATATCGATGGGATTGCTTCTAAAGTAAAGCAAACTGTTATGGCTGCTGAGAATGTTTCATTCGCATCTCCTTTCTTAGGCAATGCGGGGTTTGAAGGTGCTGTAGTGGGTAGCTGTATGACATTAAAAGCAGGACAGGTTTCTAAGCCGATAAAGGGAAATGCGGGAGTATATGTAGTTGTAGTTAATAACTATAATGAGCCAACATTGCCAAAAGAATTTAAAGAATCTGCAAACCAATTGAAGCAACAGCTACAAGGCCGTGCACAATACGAAGTTGAAAATGCGTTGAAAGAGAAAGCAGATATTACAGATCACAGAGGAAGATTCTATTAGGATTTCACATACAAAGGAAAAGGGAGAATTATTATTCTCCCTTTTTTATTTCCACAGGTTTTTATGTTCAAGCTTGACTTTCCCTTTGAAAAATAGCTTGGTGCTTTCTGCAAAGGCTGCAGTATAATCAGACACAAAAAAATGATGCTTTGTTTTTTTGCTAATGTTTAAAAGCTTATGCTTCACCAGAATTTCTTTTGTAAAATTGGCAACTATTCCAGCTGTATCAAATAATGTCACTTTGCCTTTATAAAATTGTTCAATTTCGGGCTTGATTAAAGGGTAGTGTGTGCATCCTAAAATCAAACTATTTACTCCCTTTAATTTCGGTCGAGAAAGGTAGTCGTTGATAATTGTTTTGGAAATTTTATTGTTGAAAAAGCCTTCTTCTATCATTGGAGCTAGAAGCGGAGTTGCTAATGATGCAACTTGCAAATTTTTATTTTTTGATTTTATTTTCTTTGCATAGATATCAGTTTTGATTGTAGCTTTAGTTCCTATTACGCCAACAGATTTTAACTTGTGCTGTATAGAAACAAAATCAACTACGGGGTCAATGACATTAATAACAATTGCGTTGTTCCCAATATGCAATTTGATAATGTCGTAAGCAACCGACGAAATACTATTACAAGCAATAACGATTACTTTGCAATTATAAGTCATAAGAAAATCACTTATGGTAATTGCCCATTTTCTTATAGATTCTGGCGACTTATCGCCATAGGGTAGGTGTGCTGTATCGCCAAAATATATGATTTGCTCGTGAGGCATTAACTTATTAATTGCACTTGCAACAGTTAGTCCGCCTATACCTGAATCAAAAATACCTAAAGGCCTAGTAGCATCACTTTTTTTCTTTGCCATAAAACAAAATTGATAAAAAAAATAAAGCCCCGGGATTTACCCGAGGCTTTTTATAAACGATTATGGTTAATTATTTAATACCAAGTTTAGATTTCACTAATGGAAGAATATCATCTGATTCCTGAGCAAATAATAAATTTCCGCCTGGCATGCTATCAAAAATATAAGAGTACCCTTTTTCTTTTGCTACTGCGTTAATAGCATCCTGAGCTTTCTTAATAATTGGGCCATTTAACTCTTCTTGCTTCTTTTGTAGTGAGGTCTGTGCTGATTCCTGAAATGCCTGAATTCTATCTTCTAAGTCAGTAATTTCTTTTTGCTTGGCTTCTTTAATTGGGTCAGCCATTGATGCTTCTTTGGATTTGTAGTCAGAAACTTTTGCTTGGTATTCTGCTCCCATCGTTTTAAATTGAGAATCTAACGTGGCTTTGAATTTAGCTAAGGTTGAGTCCGCAGCTTTTAATTCAGGCATTATTCCAAATAATTCATTTGAATTGATATGTCCGAATTTTAATGTTGATTGAGCGTTACAAAAATTTGTTAAACTTAAGAATACACCAAACGCAACTGCAATTAATTTCTTCATGATTTTACTTTATTTGATTTTAAGGTTGATTATTTTCTGTCTTCTGTACCACCTTGTGATGGTTTACTGTCACCTCCAGATTTAGAGTCGCCAGTACCGTTTGATTTACTACCCGCTTTATATCCCATTGATGCTAGAACCTCGTCGCTCTTATCATATTTCGCATTCGTATAAAGCATTGTTAAGTCACCTGATTTATCAAAAATAACTGCATAGCTTTGATCAGTTGCGATTTTCTTAACAGCATTGTAAATTTTATCTTGTAGTGGCTTAATCAATTCTTGCTTCTTCTTAAAAAGTTCTCCTTCGTACCCGAATTTTGCCTTTTGAAATTCTTTTACTTCTTTTTCTTTATTGGTGATTTCAAGCTCACGTTTTTTCTTCATGTCCTCAGTTAAAAGGATTTGCTCAGCCTGATAATCTTTGTAAAGTTTATCAATGATGGCATACTTACCTTCTATCTCCTTTTGCCAGCTTATGCTTAATTGATCGAGTTGTTGTTGTGCAGCTTTATATTCTGAAATATTGTCTAAAATATATTGACTATCAATAAAAGCATATTTCTGTGCACATGCAGGTTTCATTGCTATTGCAATAAAAAACACTAATAGGGTTACCAATTGTTTTTTCATAAATTTCTTTTTTTTAAGGCACCTAATATTCATGCCAAATTTACCAATTTATTTTTAACCAGAGATTAGAAATTAGAATTGCTGTCCGATAGTAAAGTGGAAGTTGGATCCACTGTAAACTTTACTGCCTTCAATATCATCAAATCCATAACCCCAATCTAAGCCCAACAAACCAAACATCGGTAAGAATATCCTAACTCCCATTCCTGCAGAACGCTTTAATGAGAACGGGTTAAAGTTCTTCATCCCTAGGTAATTGTTTCCTCCTTCAATAAATCCAAGCGTATAAATTGTTGCCGATGGGTTCAGTGAAATAGGAAAACGAAGCTCTACAGTGAACTTATCATAAGCGGTACCTCCTATATTACTTCCATTTACTTTAGGCGTCACAGAGTTATTATCGTAACCCCTTAAGGCAATTATTTCTCGGCCATCTAATGCAAATCCCGAAAGTCCATCACCACCTAAGTAAAATCGCTCAAATGGGCTCTGTCCAATGTCTTTGTTATAGAATCCTAAAAACCCAAATTGCGCTTTACTAAATAATACGAACTTACCTACACTTTTATAGCTGGCTGCACTGAATTTCCACTTGTGATATTCAATCCATTTGTATTTTTCTGTTGCAATGGCATTTTTATAGTCAATTTTCTCATCAAATAATGAAAAAGGAGGAGTCAACTGCACTGTAAAATTCAATTGAGACCCTGTTCTAATCCAAACAAAACCATCTACCGAATTTCTCGCAATTGTTTGCGAAAAGCTAAGGTTATTCGATGAACCATCTGTAAACAAGAAGGTGCCTGTCCATTTATTCAACGAGTAATTCTGAAATGAAAATTCATGGTATAGAGTAAAATAATCATCTGGCCATTTTAATCTGCGTCCTAATCCAACGGCACCGCCTGAAATAGTTAAGTCTGAGCGGTTCTCATCAGAAATTTTTAATCCATCAGATTGGACTGAACGGAAAGCAGAAACCGTTAATGAGTTCGGTTTTTTACCACCCAGCCAAGGCTCGGTAAACGACATGTTATAGCTTTGGAAAAATCGGCCATTCGATTGGAAACGAATACTTAATTTTTGACCATCGCCTGAAGGAAGGGGAGTCCAGGTACTGCGCTTGGTGACATTCTTAATAGAAAAATTGTTGAATGAAACTCCTAATGTTCCAACAACTCCAGCGCCACCACCCCAACCACCAGATAATTCTAATTGATCAGACGGGCGTTCTTCTACAATATATTCTACATCAACAGTTCCTGTAGCTGGATTAGGTTTAGGATTAACATTTAATTTTTCTTGGTCAAAATAACCAAGCTGTGCTAATTGACGTTGTGTTCTAATAATATCAGATCGATTGAACATCTGACCAGGTAGCGTTCTGATTTCACGAAGGATAACTTTGTCATTTGTTTTTGTATTGCCAGAAATGGAAATGTTACTAATAACAGCTTGCTTACCTTCGTAAATACGCATTTCAATATCAATCGAGTCGCCGTCAATTTTCACCTCTACTGGATTAATTGAGAAAAATAAATAACCATCATCCATATAAAGTGAAGATATATCTCTTCCGCTTTGACTCAAATACAAACCTTCTTCAATTCTTTGCTGATTATAAATGTCTCCCTTTTTGATATTGAGTATTTCCTGCAATGCAGCAGTTGAATATTTTGTATTCCCTACCCAATTTATATTTCTGATAAAATACTTAGCCCCCTCGTTGATACTTAAATATAAATCAATGGTTTTATCATCATATTTTATAATACTATCGCCATTAAAAGTTGCATCACGATATCCAAGCGCAGTATATTTTGCTAGAATTTTCTCTTTGTCTTTATCTAAACCTTCTTCAGTAAATTTCGAATTCGTAAATATTTTATAAAAGGATTTTTCCTTTGTGCCTTTCATTTTTCGTTTTATACTTTTTTCAGAAAATGCACTTAATCCAATAAAATAAACCTTATGAATTTTTACTTTTTTCTTGTTGGAAATAGAAATTACCATCAGTTGTGAATTAGCGCCTGCCGTGGTGTCTTTCTCGGTATTTACGGTTACATCTGTAAATAAATATCCTTTTTCAATAAAATAATCTTTGGTTAGGTTCTTTGTTGTCTGAATCAGATTTTCATTAATGATTTTACCTTTAACTAAAGAAAGTTTTTCTCTTAATTTGTCAGCTTCTGACTTATTGACACCCTGAAAAGTGAATTTTGAAAGTCGAGGTAATTCTTTAATTCTAAATTCAAGAAATATTTTTCCGTCAATAATTTTAGTTACATAAATTTTTACATCTGACAATAAACCTTGCTTCCATAAATTTTCAATAGCAGTGGAAAGTTTTTCCCCAGGTATTTTATATTTCTCACCAACAGATAAACCTGTCAATGTAATTAGGACGCTTTCATCTAAATATTGAACTCCTGATACAGTAACTCCTCCTAGCTCATATTCTTTGGGATTTGAATAATCAATTAAGTCTTCGTTACCATTGATTACTGTTTGCGCAAAAGTGGATTGATGACCAATTACTAAAAGCAGGAACAATAAAATATAAGATGAAATTTTTTGCATGTGATTATTTTACTTGTTCCGATATCATTCCGAACCTTCTTTCTCTGTTTTGATAATTATAAATTGCTTCGTATAAATCTTCTTTTCGGAAGTCTGGCCAAAGCTTAGTTGTAAAGTAAAGTTCTGCATAAGCCAATTGCCAAAGCAAATAGTTGCTTATTCTTGTTTCACCACTAGTACGAATCATTAATTCTGGGTCAGGCCATTCTGCAGTTGTCAAATGAGATGAAATTGTATTTTCATTAATAGCATCAATATCCATTTTGCCTTCTTTTACTTCATTTGCAATCTGGCGTGCAGCCTCTGTTATTTCCCAACGGGAGCTGTAACTCAAAGCCAGAACGAGGGTCATTCTGCTATTTCCGGCAGTTTTCGCAATTGCTTTCTCCAACTTTTCCTTTACACCAGAGGGTAAGCTGTTAGTATCTCCGATTGTTGCTAGTCGGATATTATTTTTCATTAATGTTTGTGTCTCTTTTGATATTGTTTGAACGAGCAGACTCATTAATGCGTCAATCTCAAATTTTGGTCGGTTCCAGTTTTCGGTACTGAAGGCATAAAGTGTTAATATTTCAACACCTAATTCCGCCGCCCCTTCTGTAACATCTCTAACAGCAGTTACCCCGCTCGCATGACCAAATGTCCTTAATTTACCTTGCTGTTTTGCCCAGCGACCATTACCATCCATGATGATGGCAATATGCTTTGGCATTTTCTCTTGATTGAGTAAATCTTTAGTAGACATTTTTAATTTTCGAAGGGATACAAATGTAATAAAATCGATGTCGTGTTAGAGAAAAAATCGCTAATTAACTATGGTTTAACTGTGAATTACCACAATTTAATTCTGAATGGTCGACACTGGTCGATATAGTGTTTTGATAACGTATATGTAAACTGAATACCAGTGAAGTGGTACCAGTCGCGATTTGTATTATCTCCTCGTTGTCTTCCAATATTGCCGGCCTTATTTTTTACAATCGATCTATCAGATAAATAATAAGCCATCTTACCGTATTCCACACGTATCGCATTGGGGTCTGCATAAACGCCACTAACATCATCCAAATAATCGGTGTAAGTTTTTCTGACAATTGATTCTAAAACTACACTCCATCTACGACCAATTTTCCACTTAAATCCGCCTCCAAAAACAAATGCGAGGTTAGTCCTTTTGTATAAGTCTTTATCAGGATTTGCAGCGGTGCCTTGTCCTTCTGTACCTAATGGCTGAAGTTCCACATATTCTCCATTGTAATAGGCTTTAGGGTTAAATTTAAAAACAGATAGACCTACCGACATGTAAGGTGAAAATATTGTAGATGGGTTAGCTGTTTGGTAGGGGAAAAAGTTAAATTCAAATTGTCCAGTCCCTTCGAAAATGGAGCTTTTAAAATTTAAATTTCGATTTTGATTAAAAGGGTCGTCAGATTGAGCATCGTCGGCTTTTATATGCCCGTAACTTATTGCTGCCTTAAATGCCCAATGATTACTATAGCTTCGTCTATATAAAAAACCAAATCCTGGCAAATTATTTTGTCTGGCATAAGTTGCCTTTTGTAAATCGCCTTTGTAGTTCATCACTCCAAGCATAATACCCATTTCTCTCGACTGACCATTTACAGCGTGGAAAATAGAAGAAATTAGGAGTAATAACGTGAATACAATTTTCCTGAACATTATTTCGAAACGGAATAAAAGAATGAAAATTGCAAGTTTAAAATGTTAGAATACAGGGAAATTAGTTCTGCCGGTCCTTAATTTATAATGGAAGCTAAACATTAAGAACATGTAGGCATCGTTGTCAGTTGCATCGCCTCTCTGGTTCCCGAGCAATGTTTGTGTTGTACTTGAGTTCAAACTAGGATCGGACAAATACCCTGCTACAGTTCCATTAGCTTGGGCGATTGCATTTTTGTCGTAGTATGTTTTACTTACATCATCGATGTAATCAGTAAATGTTTTTCTAATTCCGAACTCTACACCAACCCCCATTCTTCTATTAAAGAAATACCGGGCGCCAACACCAATTGGGATGCATACCTGGGTCCTGTTGTATTTTTTTCTTCCTTCCGAAATTCCTTGACCTTCAGTTCCTAAGGGCTGTAATTCGTACCATTTATCATTCCATTGCCCTTTTGGATTAAAATGAAAAAACCCAACTCCTGCGAAAATATATCCTTGCGCTTCAAATGAACTTGACCTTTTGACACCTCTTAAACGATAAATACCCCCTTGCCTTGAAGACAAAAATGCGTATTCGAAGTTAATGTTAAACTCGTAAATGTTTGATTTGAAATTAAGATTACGGTTGTTTCGGAAATACTCTGTGGTTAATTTATCATCTCCGCGTACTTGGCCATAGGTAACATGGGAATGCAATGCGAATGACTCAGCAAGTTTATATTTTAATCCTAATGTTAAAGATGGACGAGTTAAGGAAAGTTCCAAATCTTTAAATCCGTTGGTTCCTACTTGGTTTGCCCCACCTAAATCACCAAGGAAGTTGGAAGCACCAACACCTGCACTCCATTCGTAGCGATATGCTTTCCATCTTGAACGAAGACGTTGTGCATTCGTATTAGAGGTTAGTGCAAAGATGAATACTAATACTAGAAGTAAATTCTTTTTCATAACTGAGCGACATAAGTCTTATCGACAAAAATAACATTTTCGCTCAAAAAACAGAGAATTTTATAAAAAATAGATTCAATCCTTTTATCTAGTTTCTTGAGTCTAATCCCCAATTAAGCTTCTTTCTCAAAGTATCTAGGAAATTATCGTTGCCAATTCTTAGCAAATTCATTGTAAAATCTGATTTTTTTATGGCCAATGATACTGAGGAGTCTATCGTTACAGATCTTGAGTCGAGTGATGCAATGAAATACTGTGATCTGCCCTCAACTTCTAAAGAGATTACATTTTCATCAGATACAACTATTGGTCTAACGTTTAAGTTATGAGGTGCAATAGGGGTAATCACAAAGTTTTCGGAGTGCGGAGCTATGATTGGTCCGCCACAACTTAGCGAATAACCAGTAGAACCAGTAGGGGTAGCAATGATTAATCCATCTGCCCAATAGGAATTTAAATATTCTCCATTGATGTATGTGTTGATGATAATCATACTTGAACTGTCTTTCTTATGGATAGTTAGTTCGTTTAAAGCATAATTTACATCTCCAAAAAGATTAATACTCGAATCGAGTCTTAGTAATCGCCTTTTATCAAGTGTATAATGCCCTTTAAATAGTGAATCAAGGCATTGATTAATTTCTTTTGTAGAAATGCTTGATAGAAATCCCAGACGACCCACATTAATTCCTAAAACAGGTATACCACTATCTTGAACTTGGGTCAAGGTATCTAATATTGTTCCGTCGCCACCTATGCTAAAAAGAAAATCTACTTTACCTCTGATTTCAGAACCTGAGTTGTATAACTCAAAGTGGTCGTGATGTTTTAAAGCTGATTTTAACTGATTAAATAATGGTTGATAAATGATTGGCATGGCACCACGATTTAAAATCTCTCTTATAAGCTGGATGGCAATACCATGGTTGCTTTCAGATAATTGACGAGCGTATAGTGCAATCTTCATAATGTAAAGTTATGAATTCAATCCATGTAAAATCTAAAAAGCAGCACCTATTCTGAAAAAAAATCCAGATTCTTTCATTCGGTTAAAAGCATATTCAAATCTAAATACTAAATCATAATAAGTTACATAATCATATCCAATACCATATGAATATTGAAAATTATTAGAAAGATTATTAAATCGATTGTAGTACTTATCTTGAACATAGCCCCCATCAGCAAATAAATTTAAATACATCGCGACTGGAATCTGATTAAATTTGTCAGAGTTGATAAATGATGTTCGATAAACTCGTTTCTTCATCAATGTGTATTTTAATTGCGATTTTATTAATAAATAATTTTGCCCGTTCATTACATAGTAATCATAACCTCTGATGTAATCTTGTCCGTAACCAATTGCTTTTTGATTAAAAAAAGGAGCTCTTGATATTTGTGTTAAACGTCCCTTTGTCATAGCTGCTATGTGGAATTTATCGCATAACCTAAAGTATTTTCTAAGGCCTGCGGATATAGCCATTATTTCAGGTTCGTTTTTCAACGCAGCAAAGCCACTTTTAAAAACGTCAAATTCAAAATAAGTGCCTTTTAAAGCGTATGCTTGATAGTCGCGTTTATCGAAACGGTATCCCCATGAAAGCGTAAGTGCCTGTTGATAGGTTGATTTATTTACGAAAAAGGAAGGGTTTAACAAGATTACAGAATCAATTGTACTGTTTCTGCGGTAATCCAACCCCGTTAGAAAATAATTATAGATTCCTTTACGTTTATTAATTCGAACGTAAGTTAAAAAATCTTTTCTGACATATAGATCTTCGTTTTTATAAAATTGAAGTTTGTCGCCATTTACATCGTAGGTAATTTCATGATTTTGTGAAATTAAAAATCCTGCAGATAAGCCAATATTTTGTTTTCTGTTTAAATAGGGAATAGTATAGCTTAATCCAAGTCGGTGTGAATACCCATATACCATTTGAAGTTGGACTATTTCATCACGTCCTCTAAAATTATCTTGCCGGATATATAGCCCATAATTAGTTCTGCTCAAATCTTTTTTCTGAGCCCATTCATTGAAGTTTCTATCTGCTAGCTCAAAAACAGGCATGGGCCATAAATACCATCTTTCTGATACGCTAATGTAAATTAACGCAGTAGTAGTATTTTCTTTAATGTAATTGATATCTACAAAGTTGAACAAGCCAATGTTCATGAGATTTTCTTTGCATCTTAATAATACACTATCAAGTTTGTAAACGTTTTCATTACGACTAAATGGAAGTTCCCTTAAAATGATGGAGGCCTTCGTTTTTTTATTGCCAATAATTAAAATTTCCTTAATAAATAAAGTATCAGTTTCTGCTTTTGCAGATAAAGAAAATAACGGATTAATTAAAAAAAAGAAAAGTAATAACTTGAAAAGAATAGGGGATAAATTCGATCTCAATTCTGTCAATTAAATATTTAAATAGTGCATCAACGAATTGTATCGATTCTTTAGGTCATCGTCAAATTCGCTTTGAGAAAAAGACCCAATCACATTGTAGTTATATCGATAAAATGCAGCAAGTATTCTAGATAAATCAACTTTATCAATTTTTAAAGTGATTTCTATTGTCTGCTGATTTTTTGTTGCGGAAACACTCGCACTTAAAATATGGCCACCATCTGATTCTACAATCTGACTAATGTGACTCATTGAGTAGTCTTTAAAGCCCATTTCGAGAATGATAATTCCTCCTGGCATATAAACACTTTTGCTCTCAGCAAAATATGCAACTAAATCATTAACTGTTACTAATCCTAAATAATGGTTGTCATCATCTATAACAGGTACAATATCTAATTTATTGATAGTTGCAATTTTTGTTAATTCATAAACATGCTGATTATGGTAAACAGAAACCTTTGAAAATGTGATATCAGCATTTTTTAAAATCGTTTTATTTAGTTCAGGCTTCACAACATCTGTTTTGTGCAGAATTCCTAAATAATTGGTGCCATCAATAACTGGTAATGCATTAACGCGTAATTCATCCATCCACACCAACGCTCTTCCGCATGTATCGGTTAGCTTTAATGGAGGGACGCTATCAGTTATTAAATTCGACGCAAACATATGTTCTTTAACGATTATGGATAAATTTTGTTATCTTATAAGACAAACATAGTATTTTCGCATAATAAATAGTACTTGTATGCCGCTATTTTATCAACGAACAGTAAAATCAGTTAAAGGATAGTAATCAATGACAAAATTAAGTGTCAATATCAATAAAATTGCAACATTACGAAACGCTAGAGGCGGTTCAGTTCCAGATGTTATTAAGGCGGCATTGTTTATTGAGTCATGTGGAGCTCACGGAATTACTGTACATCCACGCCCCGATCAGCGTCATATTCGATATGAGGACGTTTATAATCTTAAAAAGGTTTTAAAAACTGAATTTAACATTGAAGGTAATCCTACAGCAGACTTTGTTAAAATTTGTAAGGAGGTAAGGCCAGAGCAAATTACGTTAGTGCCTGATGCACCTGAAGTTCTTACTTCAAATGCCGGATGGGATACAATAAAAAACAAAAGCTTTTTAATCAATATCATTAGTGAGCTAAAGTCGTTCGGGAGCCGAGTGTCTATTTTTATTGATCCTAATCCTGAAATGATTTTTGCGGCGAAAGAAACTGGTTGCGATAGGGTAGAACTTTACACTGAAGCATATGCATCTAATTATTCATTAAATCGCGAGCAAAGTATTGCTCCATTTCGTATTGCTGCAGATGCAGCCGTGAAATGTGGTTTAGTGTTGAACGCAGGTCACGATTTATCACTTGAAAATTTAAATTATTTTGTAAAAGTGATTCCTGAAATAGCTGAAGTAAGTATCGGACATGCACTCATTAGTGATGCCTTGTATATGGGATTGGAGAATACAGTAAAAGCTTATCTGAAGGCCCTAGAAGTATAATTATTCGTCTTTGTTTCTAGGATCGTAAACAAAGTTCTTATACCCAGCAATAATTACAATTCCATAAATTATCCAAGAAGCATATTGATTCGTTTCGTCTTCTAAAAGAGCAGTTTTCTCAATGCTTTTATACACGTAAGTAGCAATAATTACAATTGCTAAATAAAGGAACCAATAGTAAATTCTTTTATTACTCATCGTTTATAAATTTCTTGATTTGATGGTGTTTTTCACTTGCTCTAATTCCTGCATTAAATTTTGACTAACCTTTTTATCGATATCCAATGCAACGTAACCAATATTGTTGTTGGTTTGTAAATACTGTCCGAGAATATTTACTTTCATTTTTGATAGTACTCCGTTGATTTCGCTAAGAACACCAGGCACATTGCGATGAATATGTAATATGCGATTAGTATTTTTAATTAATGGTAAATTGATTTCAGGTACGGTTAGACTTCCTAAGCTTGATCCGGTTTTTGCATAGGTGATTAATTTTTCTGCTACATCAATTCCAATGGCTTCCTGCGCTTCTATTGTGCTTCCTCCAATGTGAGGAGTTAAAATTGTATTAGGTAAATGCTGCAATGGAGAAATGAATTTGTCTTTATTAGTTTTTGGCTCTTCAGGAAAAACATCAACTGCTAAGCCGGCAATATGATTTTCTATGATAGCTTGTTTAATAGCTGTCATATCTAAAACATCACCACGACTCAAATTGATTAGATGAACACCTTTCTTCATCTTTTTTATGCGTGATGCACCGATAAGATTTTTTGTTTCATAGTTGCCTGGAACATGCAACGTTATAACGTCGGATTTTTTTAATAAGTCATCCAATGATTTACAAGACTCAGCATTGCCTAGCGCAAGCTTATTCATGACATCATAAAAAATCACTTTCATTCCCATTGCCTCCGCTAAAACAGAAACTTGAGATCCAATATGTCCGTATCCAATTATTCCTAAAGTCTTCCCTCTCAGTTCATAGCATCCATCACTTTCTTTTAACCATTGACCTTTATGCGCTGCATTATTCTTTTCAGGAATTCTTCTTAGCAAAGAAATGCAAAGTCCAATTACTAATTCAGCTACTGAACGCGTATTTGAAAATGGAGAGTTGAAAATAGCAATCCCTTTTTCAGCAGCTTCTTTCATATCAATCTGATTTGTTCCAATACAAAATGCACCAGCTGCTATAAGATTATCAGCGTGTGATAACACCTTTTTTGTTAGCTGAGTTTTTGATCGTAAACCTAGAATAGCTACATCACTAATTTTATTAATTAGTTCTTTTTCACTGATAGCGCCTTTGATTACTTCTATGTTTTTAAATCCATTTTTTTTGAATAGCTCAATCGCAGCGGGATGAACATTTTCAAGCAATAGTACTTTCATAATGCAATTTTAATCCATTAAAAAATGCAATGATTATTAATGAGTATTTTTTTTGAACAATTCGAAGTGTCAAATCAACAATAAAATCTGATTATAAAATTCTATTTTCAATTATCTTTGCTGCAAATTAATATTTTATGTTTACTCACAAGCCATTACGACGATTCATTACATTAGGTCAGTTTATCATCGAACGTCAATCTGATTTTCCTTTTGCTAAAGGAGAATTATCTCGATTACTACGTGATATTGGAATTGCAGCAAAGTTGGTAAACAGAGAGGTGAACAAAGCAGGTCTTGCGGATATCCTTGGAGATATGGGAGAAACAAATGTACAAGGTGAGGATCAAAAGAAGTTAGATGTTTATGCAAATGAACAATTTATAAATGCATTACGATCAGGCGGAGAATGTCTGGCAGTGGCTTCAGAAGAAAACGAAGATTTAATTGAGATTGAAAGTCCAGTTTCAAAAAATGCAAAGTATGTTGTTTGTATTGATCCGTTAGATGGTTCTTCAAATATTGATGTTAATGTGAGTATTGGAACTATCTTTTCTATTTATAGAAGAAAAGCGGATCGTGCTGGTGCAACAACAATTGACGATTTTATGATTAAGGGTACTGAGCAGGTAGCTGCCGGTTATGTAATTTATGGTTCAAGCACCATGTTAGTTTACACAACTGGTAAAGGTGTTAATGGATTTACTTTAGATCCATCAATCGGAGAATTTTGTTTATCGCATCCTGATATGAAAATTCCAGAAGATGGAGTTATATACAGTATTAATGAAGGTAATTACACTCACTTCCCGGAGGGCGTTAAAAAATATATCAAGTATTGCCAGGAAGATGATAAGTCAACAAGCCGTCCGTATTCGTCACGTTATATAGGTTCATTGGTAGCCGATTTTCATCGTAACATGATTAAGGGAGGTGTCTATATTTACCCCTCTACGGGTAAGTCGCCAAAAGGAAAATTGCGTTTATTGTATGAGGCAAATCCTTTAGCATTTATTGCAGAGCAAGCAGGTGGAAAAGCGAGTAATGGTTTCGATAGAATTCTTGAAGTTCAACCGGAGTCTTTGCACCAGCGCGTTCCGTTATTTATTGGATCAAAGAACATGGTGGAAAAAGCTGAGGAATTAATGCGAACTCATAGCGCCTGATTTTTTGATTACACTCAAAGGACAAAAAAGCGAGTATTATTTTGATGTAGCTAGGCCGTTAAAAAAGCCTGGTAAGTTCAGTGTTGTTTTTAAAGGCGAAAATGAAAATGGTGAATCGTTTTTAATTAAGCAATTGAATATTTATAGTTCTGCAAATATTCACGAATCAAAAATTACGCATCCTTCTTTTATAAAATCTAAAGAGTGTATTAATTCTGATGGTTGTCCTTATTTGATAAGGCCATTCGTCGAGGGTGTTAGTCTTAATGAACTGAATAATACTAACTGGTTTAGCTCTGAAAAAAAATTGGAGTTTTTAAAAAAGATTATCAGAGAATTAGGTGAAGCTCTTGCTAGTTTACATACGCTGCAATTGGTGCACCTGGATATAAGACCGCATAATATTATCATTAATGATTCGAAAGATAACAAAGGGTCTATTGTTTCAATTATCGATTTGGATATGGTTCGGCCTTTTAATTCTAATGAAGAAATAAAACATTTTCCCCTTATATATGCTGCTCCTGAATTGCTGTTAAAGAAAAATAAATTAATTGATAATAGAACGGATATCTACGCATTATCAATTACGTTGTATGAATTGATATTTAATAAGCGTCCTTTTCTTCATGCAAATCCAGAGCTGATTTTACATTTAATGTTAAATAAGAAATTAGATTACGTTAATAATCGAACATGTTCGTTCGTTGATATACTGAATAAAGCCGCAGGGAAAAATCCATTTAATTTACCACCTGCATCACTAGAAGAGGAGCAAGTGGAGGAGTTGTTACTATCGGGTATGAATAGCCGTTATGGTAATGTTTTAGAATTTACCAATGAATTGATGAATCAAATTAAACTTGATAATAATTGGTTTGCTCGATTATCGCAATTCTTTCAGAGCTAAATAAGTCATAAGTCCTGCTCCAATTTTAAGTGATTCTTCTTCGATATCAAAAGTTGGAGTATGAACACTGCTAATAATTCCTCTGCTTTCATTACGTGTTCCTAACCTATAAAAACATGATGGTACCACTTGTGAATAGAAGGAAAAATCTTCTGCTGCCATCCAAATATCTAGGTCTAATACATTTTCACTTCCTAGATATTCAATTGCACTATTCTTTGCATTTGCGGTTAATACTTCATCGTTTACTAAAGCTGGATAACCTTTTCTGATTTCAAATTCTAATCGTCCACCCATTGATTGCACTAATTGATGAGCCAGGTCAAGCATTCTTTGATGTGCTTCTGCTCTCCATTCTTCATTTAAGGTTCGGAAAGTACCTTCAATATATACTTCGTTAGGTATAACATTCGTAGCGCCATTGGCAATTACTTTTCCAAACGATAATACACTTGGCATCGTCGGATTAGCAACTCTGCTAACAATTTGTTGTAATGCAACTATTAAATGCGATGTTATTAATACAGGATCAATATTTAAATTAGGCATAGCTCCATGTCCGCCTTTACCAATTACTTTTAAATACAACTCGTCGGTGCTAGCCATGTATATTCCACTTCTAAATCCAACTTTCCCTGACGGGATTAAAGGCATTACATGTTGGCCAATTACACTTTTAGGTTTCGGATTTTCGAGTGCGCCTTCTTTAATCATTAGTGATGCCCCACCAGGTAGTTTTTCTTCTCCTGGTTGAAACAACAATTTTATTGTTCCGTCAAATTGATCTTTTAATTCATTAAGAATAGAGGCTGCTCCTAATAAAGACGCTGTATGCGCATCATGTCCGCATGCATGCATAACACCATCATTATTCGACTTGTATTCTACTTGGTTTGCTTCGTGGATTGGAAGAGCATCCATATCTGCTCTTAACGCAACTACTTTTCCATTGTCATTTTTACCTCTGATAATTCCTATCAATCCGGTTCCTGCAACATTATCTTGAAATGAAATATTCATCTCTTTTAATTTTGAAGCAACGAACTTTGCTGTTTCAAATTCATGAAATGATAATTCAGGATTCATATGAAGATGTCTTCTGATGGAAACAACTTCATTGAAATTCTTCTCTGCAATTTTTTGAATTAATTCAGGGTTTATCATGAATACTATTTTTTAAAAATCTAATCCTAATGAAAAATAAAATAAGCGTGGTTGTTTAACACCATCATCAATTCCCCATGCCCAATCTGCACGAACGAAATATCCAAGCACTCTTGATCTTAGTCCGAAGCCATATCCCCCCACAATAGGTTCTATGTCTTTTGTAACTGTAATGCTAATTGGATTGCCTGGATAATCAGCTTGAAATAGGGAGTTGTTTTTACCATATGGTGAGGGTCCAGTCCATGCTGTTCCTATATCGCCAAATCCAACAACTTGAAAGTTTCTAAAGAAGTCGGTGCGAATTGGTTTATGTATTAAGTATTGAAAAATCGGGAATCTGATTTCACTGTTAATTAAGGCAAAGCTATTCCCATTTCTAATGTTTTGCGTAAAGCCGCGAAGGTTAGACGCTACTGTCTGAAATGCATAGTTCTTTGAATAATCAATTTGGATATTTTGATTAAAATTATTTACTGGAGTAAAGCAATTGTCTGTTGATCCTAAATAGTAAATCAATTTATCATTTCCGAAAGATGTACTAGCTGCAATTCGATTTGCCCAGATAATTTGACGATGAATTTTCTTGTAAGTACGTATATCTAATCCTAAAACAGTTAAATCCGATTTGCTTCGATCGAGTTGGTCAAAGTATTCAGCAAATAGTTTATAGCGAATCCCGTTGTATAAATTTAATCCTGTATTGATAGTGTTGTCATGTACAAATTCAAGTCGTGAACTAACCCAATTCTCATGACTATTTGGAGCGAGTAAATTAGCTACATCAGTGCTTAAGTTTACAATTCGATCATTTCTGAAAGATGCAGACCACCTTAAAGATGTCAAATCGTTAAATGGATAACGTACTGCATAACGTAAGTTATGGGTATTGATTTTTAAATAATCATAAGTGTAAATTTCTTCTCGTGATTGTCGATAGAAACTCCATTGTTGATCTGTTTGATGTTTTAAATTTTCATAGCTCAAATAATATTCGTTGCTATTTAAATTTCCTGAAAGTTTCACTCCTCCAACTAAACGATAATCATCCATCAAATCATTCAATCCTACTTTAAATAATCCATTTAATCCTGGATCAAAGAAGACAGCCCCTCCAGTAAATGTCTGATACGTTTCATTGATAAGTGAATTATCTAGCTGAGTTAGTACATATGTAGGAGCAAAGGTAATATCATAATTACGCTGCTTTGGCATTTGATACAAAACGCTATCCGTATTTATCGAAGCAGCTGAATCGTTTTTGATTTCAGAAGTAATGGTATTCTTATTTGTGTTTTTTTTGTTCTTAGAAAATTCAGCGATAAGTGAATTCGAAGAATGAGTTTTCATAGAGTCAGTCGGACTTGGTGTTGCTTGTTTTACTTCTGTCAAATCAAATATCACATTGATGTCCTTTTGTCTTTCTTTTGGAATTCCTTCTTTGTCGAGTTGCTTCCGCTGATTCGTTTTATTAATTTTTTGAATCGACTGATTTACTAAACCAACATTATCATTTACGAATAATTTAAAACGAGCATCTGTATAATTAATAAATACGCTTTTTGTTTTGTTCGCATTTACATCTTGTAACAAAATATCATTTTTATAATTACTGATATTTTCAATATTTACTAAATACTTATAATGGATACTTGTATCAATATAAGCGATGGTGCTATCTAAAGTGGCTAACTGTCGGTTTTTAATTCCTGATACATCGCTTAAAAACATGAAATGAGCATTGTCAATCATGAGTGGACTGGTTTCATTAACAAGCGGGGTATTTGTAAGTTGAATAAGCTTTGGTGAAAAATTCAAACAATCAAAAAGGAATAAATCAGAAGTCTTAGATGTAAATATTTCTTCTTTCTGTTTTAAACTTGTTGTTTTAAGTGAATCTGTAAATCGGGTTGATTGAAATACGATGTATTGATCATTCATCACATATTTCGGCGCAACATCATCCCATCGATCATTTGTAATTTGTCTTGTAAATTTTGTTCGAGGATTAAAAATAAAAATATCAGATTGACCTTTTTGAACACCGCTGAGTACGATATCATTTCCGCTTGATGAATAAGAAAAATCTAATACTTTATCGAAATAATAAAACATGCTTGAAGTATGTTTTGTTTTTTTACCAAGTTCAAAATAGTCCAAACGATATTTACCTTTTTTCTCATAGATTGCAGAAATAAATTTTCCCGAAGGATGCCATGCAACTAAAGGATTAGATTCATCAATGATTGTATTCTCATGTTTAAATCCGCCTTTAAAAAGTTTTTTTCTTTTATTTCTGATTAAGTCGTACGTAAATAATTTGTACTTGCCTGCATTGTTTTCTACATAGGCAATTGAGTTGCCATCAGGACTTAATTTTAATTGAGTAATATTCTTAATCTTCTTTTTGAAAATGATAGATGGTTTTTGGGTAACAGCGACAAAAAGGGAGTCATCTCCTTTATAAACTTGTGTATAATATTCTTTCCAGTTTTTGTTTAATTCTTTAAGTGATGAACCAACTACATAAACAAAGCCTCCTTCAATATTTTTATTTACTCTCGACATATAAATTAAATTAGAGACCGTGCTAGGGCCATATCGAGCAATAACAAAATTCCATAACGACTGTCCGGCTAGAGTACTGTTTACATCACAAAGTGCATTGAAGTTTTTTACGCCTTTATCAATGATTAATGATCTTAGCTGATTATCATTTTCAAGCGGCCATCCCTTAGCTACGTAAGTGATTAATCCTTTGATATACCAATCAGGAAAATTTATTAATGCAGCACTTTGTACACGCTCTTTTACTGAGCCTCCATAGAGTAGTTGATTAATTAATACTTGTGCGATACCAGCTCTTAATTGCTCCTTAAAGTGACGGTAATCGCCATCATAGTAAACAAGCACTTTATTACCAACAATCTTCGTAAGTCCACCAGTGTTAGTATTTAAATCTTCCGAACCTAACCCAATATTGCTTTGTTCAAAATCAGTGAGCTTGTTATAAATGATAAATTGAAAACGACCATTGATTTTATAATCGAATAATTGTTCAATATCAGCAATTTCATTTTCTGCAACTCTTCCGGTATATTGTGCTAACTCTTGACCACCTAAATAATAATAAGTGTCAAAGTTTTTAAATCGATAAAATGTCCAAAGAAAATCCGTGTATTGTACTCGATTTTTACCAAAAGTCATTTGATAACCTCTGCTGAACTGCGCGAAAAGAGATGTCTGGCAAGAGACAAGCAAAATCACAGTCCATATTAGAATAAGTTTTCTCAATTAATTTATTGATAAAATGAAAGGCGAATTTAGTGAATTTGTATGCTAAATAGTAGCCTATAAACGAATAAAAATAGTTGTTTATGCTTATTTTTGACTCGCATTTTATAAATAACGTATATGAGCACAAATGATATTGCAAAACAGTCTGATATTAGTATTCATGTGGGTCTGAATAATGAAAAGCATCCAGTTAAGATTGAATGGATGGCGCAAGATTCAGGACTTGATGGTAAGAAGGAGTCGAAGGCCATGATGTTGGCTTTTTGGGATAAAATTGAGAAAAGCACAATGCGTATTGACTTGTGGACAACTGAAATGACAGTTGAAGAAATGCAGTTTTTTACCTATGAAACACTTAGGAGTATGGCTGATTCTTACGAGCGTGCTACGAGTGATAAAGAATTATCGAAAGAAATGAGAGAGTTTGCCAATAAATTTGGCAAGGCTGCAAAGGTTTTAAAGTAATTAGATTAGTCCTTGAATATATTGAAGCAACTCCTCTTTCCCTGTTCTATTTGTTGCTGATGTAACAAATACTGGTGGAAGTTCCTCCCATGAAGTGAGTAACGAGGTTTTGTACTCGTTGACTTTTTTCAAAGCTTGATTAGGAGTGAGTTTATCTGATTTTGTAAACACTATTGAAAAAGGAACTCCATTGGTGCCTAAGAATTCAATAAAATCTAAATCGTTTTTCTGAGGTTCTAAGCGAATATCAATTAAAACAAAGGTTGTGATTAATTGCTTTCTGTTTAGGAAGTAAGATTTCATTAACGATTCCCATTCAGCTCTTGTTGCTTGAGAAACTTTTGCGAATCCGTATCCAGGTAAATCGACTAAGTGCCACTTCTCATTAATGATAAAATGATTGATGGCTTGTGTTTTTCCTGGTGAGCCTGATGTCTTCGCTAAGCCTTTAGAACTTGTAAGTGTATTAATCAATGATGACTTACCAACGTTGCTTCGTCCAATAAAAGCAAATTCGGGAATTTCTGATGATGGTAGCTGACTTAATTGAACGGAGCTTTTTACAAATTGTGCTTTCATTCAATCTAGTTTCCTTTAATGTAAGTATTGATGTGTCTACCTACTTTTGATTCGTACATGTCTTTTAAAGTTACAAGAATTCCGGTTTCTTCTACATCTCCAAAATGTTCATTCAATGATGTTCCAAAAGTTCTCATGGTAGGAGATAAGTTCATGTATGAATTGATTAATGGAGGAATATTTTCGCCTAATCCTCGAACTCGAACATTAAGAATTTTATGTCCCTCTTTGTAATCAAGGTTTTTTATTTCGTTAATAAATGCTGTTACATCGCTTGTTATTGGAAGCGAATGAATAGGAGTGACTAGTTGATCTGGATCGCTAAAATAATGCTGCATAAAAGAGAGAATATAATCCCTTGCGAGTAAATTAAAATGGCGATACATTGTAACTTTTCCGAAGAAATATTTGATATCAGGATTTTCAATGACTAATGCGCCTAAGCCATCCCATAAATTATCTAATGAGAATAATCCTTTTCTGTTTTCAGGCCGCGGTTGATATTTAGGTTGAACGAAAGAGCGACCTAATTCGATGGTAAAAGGTAAAAAGTCTTTTTTAAATTTTTCTGAAAAATGAAAAAGTTCAGTTGTTGCTAAATGATATTCTCCATTAGCGCTTATTGCTGCGTCACCACAACGAATATAACGGTACCCACCTACGATTTCTTGATCTTCCGGATTCCAAACTACTAATTGGTTGTAGCACTTTTCACAAGTGTCAAGTTCGTCTAGGTCGCAGTCTAAACCAGTTCCGCCACCGGCTTCTCTAAAAGTTAACTCTCGCAATCGACCAATTTCCCTTAATGTATTAGGAGCATTGTGAATATTTACATCATAAATATGATTAGATCCATTATTCGTTGTTCGTAAAAATGTAGCGTCGTTCAGCTCACTTTTGAGAATCGATAATTCAACAGGATTAATTAATGGATTCATTGTTCAACTAATAATATTTTCAAAGATAACTAAAACTACTTCCCTTCAAAAACTACTTCGTTTAATTTAGTTTTATTTGTATAAATAAATTCTTTAACAGTTTGTGCCCATTCAACATCTGATTTAGAATTATCAAATTTATCAGGTGTGATAGCTTTGCCAAATGTAATATGGATTTTTTTACCTCGTTGATGATACATTTCATCCATTAGATAAAGCATTTCGATATTAGCTTTTATACCTATGAAAGTTCTAAGTTTTGATAGGTTATAAAAGAAAGATGAATTCGTTCCAGTGATGTGAACAGGAATAATTGGTCGGTTAAATTTTTTCGCTTTAACTACAAAACTTTTTTTCCATTCTAAATCCTTAATAACTCCTTTTTCTTGCTTACGCGATACCATTCCTGCAGGAAAAATGAGGACAAGTTGATTAGAGTTGTACTGTTGGTCGATTAGGTCTAGCGTAGATACAGGATTTTTTCCATGCTTGTTTACACCAATAAATTCTTTCTCGAAATTCTTAAGATTAAGAAGAATATCATTTACTATAAACTTAATGTCTTGTCTTTTTTTACCTACTGTTTGAATAAAAGCAATAGCATCTATTCCACCTAAAGGATGATTTGCAGCAACGATAGCGCCTCCTTCTTCTGGAATATTTTCAAGTCCGCTATAAGTTACAATTGGACCAAAGTCATGAATGATTGCATCGGCAAATTCAAACGAATTTTTATGGCCATTTTCTCTGATAAAATTATTGACGAAATCCTGATGGACTATTCGCTTTAGGTAACTGATAATAAAGCGTGGTAAAAGTTTTAAAAGCTTGGGGTTTTTCGAGGCTATGACCTCTTCAATATTTATAAAATCTTTCTTCTGCATTTCCATGGTTGGCAAAAGTAATTATGTAAATCATTAATCAGTTTTTTATTGAGGAAAGTTTGTGGTGTGACAAAGTGGGAAAGTTGAGAATTTGAAATTTTACTAAATATCGATGTAAGTCATTGTAATATAGTGTATAAGGCTGAAATTATAGCTCCCGATAAATTTTTGAAAAAATGTAGTTGATTCTGGCTCTGCTGGCCATGAGCAGAGCTATGTAATTTACCCATATGGAGCCATTTTTTGATGACAAATAGACGCTATAAGTCATAAAATCAATTGATTATGCCTTTTAAAATACTGGAAACAACTAAGTGATGAGCTGTTTGACAGTTGATTTTTAGTGGGTTGATAATCAATTTAATGCATGAAGTTGTAAACAAAGTGGGAGAAAGTGGTAAAAAGTGGGAGAAAATCATTTATTTTTACATCCCATCAACAAATAGTGGGAAAATCTCAATAAGTCATGACACAGTTTTTAGGAGAATATGATTGCAAGCTAGACGCGAAGGGGCGTTTGAGTCTGCCGTCCGCTATTCGTAAGAAGGTGTCACCAGAGGCGCAGGAAAAGTTTGTTGTGAATCGCGGCTATGAAAATTGCTTGCATCTGTATCCGATGGATGAGTGGATGAAAGTGAGTGCTGAAGTGAACAAGTTGAATCTTGATGTAAAAGACAATCGACTTTACGCACGGTACTTCTTCAGAGGTGCAACAGAAATTGAGTTAGATGCTGCAGGCAGAATTTTATTGCCAAAGTCGTTGTGCGAGCACGCAGGTATTGATAAGGAAATAGTGTTATCAGCTTTCGGATCGAAAATAGAAATATGGTCTAAGGACAAATACAAAGAGATGATTGCAAATGAGCCGGACGATATTTCTGATTTAGGAGAGAAAGTAATGGGTAAAATAAATAAGAGTGGAGAAGAAGGTGGGGTATCATGAGCCGGTCATGTTGGTTGAGTGTATTGAGGGGCTCAATATTATCGATGGTGGAGTATACGTAGATGTCACATTTGGAGGAGGAGGGCATTCAAGAGGGATTCTGAATGCGATGAAGGGAGGAAAGTTAATTGCATTTGATCAGGATTCGGATGCGTTGCAAAATGCACCAGTAGATTCAAGATTTCAATTAATCAACAAGAATTTTTGTGAGTTGAAATCAGCTTTAAATGCAATAGGGGTCTTTGAAATAGATGGTTTACTTGCTGATTTAGGAGTTTCATCACATCAGTTTGATGAAGGTGAAAGAGGTTTTTCAATTCGCTTTGATGCGAAGCTGGATATGCGTATGGATCAATCAACTGGACTAACGGCAGAGGATATCCTAAATGATTATGAGCAAAAAGGCCTTGCTCATTTATTCAGAGAATATGGAGAGTTGAGATCCGCAAATCGATTAGCAATGCTTATTGTGAATGAGCGAGCTAAAAAAAGAATTGAAACAGTTGAAGAGTTAAAATCAGTTGTTAGTTCGTGTGCTCCAAAATTTAAGGATCATACATTTTATGCTCAGGTTTTCCAGGCGTTGCGAATAGAAGTAAATCAAGAGTTAAAGGTGTTAGAAGACATGTTGCTACAAGCGGTTGAAGTAATGAAGCCAGGTGGTAGATTGGTTGTGATGAGTTATCATTCATTAGAGGATAGAATAGTAAAAAATATTATTAATAAAGGAAGTGTTGCTGGGGAATTGCAAAAAGATTTTTATGGGAATGTAATTGGTGTTCCTTTAAAAGCAATTAATAAAAAGCCAATTGAAGCTAGTGAAGTTGAAATAAAATCAAATACGCGTTCACGTAGTGCTAAATTAAGAATAGCAGAAAAAAAATGAATACAATAAAGAAGAAAGAGACTCAACAAATTCCTGAAGTAGAGCAGGTAAAAGAGAAGTCGTCTTCTTTAAATTTTTCTGTAGATAAGTTGATGAATCTTTTCAAGGTGTTCAATTTATTTAATCGCGATGTGGTAATACGTAATATTCCATTTGTTCTCTATCTGACATTTATTGCATTGTTCTATATCTGGAATTCATACACAATTGATAAAACAGTTCGTGAAATTGATAAGACCGATAAGGAATTAAAAGAATTAAGATCGGAGTTTATTACAGGTAAATCAGATTTAATGTATAAGTGTAAAATGACTGAGGTGGCTAAAAATATAGAGATGTATGGAATTAAAGAAAGTAAAGAAGCACCAAAGAAAATTATAATTAAAAAAGCAGTAACTGAATAATTAATGAGCGGTCAAGGTCAAAAGAAAGATATTCTGTTAAGAGTGAAGCTGGTTTTTTTAGGCTTCATACTCTTTGCTGCATGTATTCTTTTTAGCATTGGGAAGGTTCAAATTACGGAAGGGGACATGTGGAGAAGTAAACAACAAGCATTGAATTTACGATTTGTGGAAATTGAACCAATGCGTGGTAATATTTATGCTTGCGATGGAAGTTTACTTGCAACATCACTTCCTCGTTACGATGTTCATATTGATATTATGGCGCCAGTCATTACTAATTCAATATTCAATGAAAAATTAGATTCGTTAGCTTATGCGCTTTCAACGCTGTTCGGTGATAAAACACAATCCGATTACAGGCAAATGCTTCGTCAGGCGCGAAACGAAAAAAACAGATATTTTTTAATCAAACGCAATATTTCATTTGATCAGAGAAATCAATTGGTGAATTTCCCAATTTTTAATTTAAAGAAAAATAATGGCGGATTAATCATTACTCAATTAAGTAAAAGAGAAAAGCCATTTAAGGAATTAGCGAGTAGAACGGTTGGTTTTAAAGTAAAAGATAGTTCTGTTACATCCGTAGGTATTGAAGGTGCATTTAATGATTACTTGAAAGGAGTAAGAGGAAAACGTTTAATGCAACGAATTTCATCTTCTGTGTGGAAACCAGTAAATAACGAAAATGAGATCGAACCTAAAGATGGAAATGACATTGTTACGACTATTGATATTAACATTCAAGATGTAGCAGAAAATGCATTATTAGAAAATCTTGTTTTACATAATGCGAAGATGGGTTGCGCAATTTTAATGGAAGTAGCAACAGGAGAAATAAAGGCTATCGCTAATCTTAAACAAAATAAGCAGGGTATTTACGAAGAATCATACAATGTAGCCATTGGAAATGCTACTGAGCCAGGGTCTACTTTCAAACTAGCATCGTATATGGTTGCTATGGAGGATGGTTTTTTAAATCCTGAAGATACAATTCCAACTTATGGTGGAAGAAGAAAATTTGGAACAGAAACAATTGAAGATTCACATCCAGATGGAATTTCATTTAAAACAGTAAAAGATGCATTCGCACATTCTTCTAATGTTGCTGTAGCATCGGCTATCTATAAATATTATCAGAAGAATCCTCAGAGCTATATAAGTGGATTAAAGAAGCTGCATCTGGATGGAGATTTAGGAATTAAATTATCAGGAGCGACCTACCATCCAATTAAAAATACTGGAGATAAAACTTGGTCAGGCGTATCGCTTCCTTATATGTCGATGGGGTATGAAACGTTACTAACGCCAATGCAGTTACTAACTTTTTATAATGCTGTAGCTAACAATGGGAAAATGGTAGCGCCAATGTTCGTTAAAGAAATTAGAAATAAGAGTCAGATTGTTGAGCGTTTTAAGCCTGTTGTTTTAGCAGACTCAATCTGTTCTCAAGCTACTATTAAAAAAGCAAAGATTTTATTAGAAGAAGTTGTCAAGACGGGAACAGCTAAGAAATTTAAAAATCCACAGTACAACATTGCAGGTAAAACAGGTACTGCTCAGATTGCTTCATCTACTGGCTATGATAAATTCACTTATCAGGCTTCATTCTGTGGCTATTTTCCTGCGGAAAATCCAAAGTACTCTTGTATTGTGGTGATATATTCTCCTAACAATGGAAAAATATATGGTTCAGAGGTTGCGTGCCCTGTATTCGCTGACATTGCAGCGAAAGTGTTTTCACTTGATGTCAAAATGCACAAAGAATTAAACAGAATGCCTGATTCACTTTTCGCTGGATTCCCAATTGTTAAATCTGGTCAAGCAAATCCAACTTCAAAAGTTATAAAGAAATTATCTATTCCTTACGATATTCAATCTAACGGATGGGTAGGTACGAATTTGAAACAAGTAGATAATTCGACGAGTCTGGTGCCAAATGTTATTGGTATGGGTTTGAGTGATGCAATCTATTTATTAGAGTCATTCGGATTAGTAGTTCAGCCCATAGGTCGTGGAAAAGTAGGTAAGCAATCAATAAAAGCTGGGCAAAAATTAGAGAAAGGTCAAAAAATAATTATTGAATTAATTTAATGAAACTGCTTAAAGAAATATTATATAAAACACATATTGAACAGGTTTCTGGTTCTACATCTGTGAATATTTCAGATATAGCTTTTGATTCCCGTAAGGTTTGTGAATGGACGTTGTTTGTGGCTGTAAGAGGGACTCTTACTGACGGGCACGAGTTTATATCTAAAGCAATTGATAAAGGTGCGATTGCAATTATCTGCGAGGAGATGCCAGAAAATCTTATTCCTACAATTACTTATGTTAAGGTGAAGGATTCATCCCATGCATTGGCAATTGTTTGTAATAATTTTTATGAAGATCCTAGTTCTAAGATAAAGTTAATTGGAGTTACAGGAACAAATGGGAAAACCACATCTGTTACATTACTGCATTCGCTTTTCACGCAATTAGGATTTAAATGTGGAATGCTAAGTACGGTTAAAAATTTAATTGGAAGTGAAGTCGTAACTGCTACACATACCACTCCTGATCCACTTCAGTTAAATCAGCTTTTATCTCGAATGGTAGAAGAGGAATGCGAGTATTGTTTTATGGAAGTAAGTTCTCATGCTGTTGTACAAAAGAGAATTGAAGGATTGCATTTTCATGGAGGTGTCTTTACGAATATTACTCGTGATCATCTTGATTACCACAAAACATTTGATGAGTATATAAAAGCAAAGAAAGGATTTTTTGATCGCTTGCCAGAAGATGCTTTTGCACTTATTAATGCTGACGATAAAAATAGTCAGATAATGGTGCAAAACACGAAAGCAAAAGTTCGAACATTTGCTCAAAAAAATATTGCTGATTTTAAAGTTAAAATTTTAGAAAATAATTTTTCAGGATTGCTGCTAAATATTGACGGTAGTGATGTTTTATGCTCATTGATTGGAAGTTTTAATGCAAGTAATTTACTAGGGGCATACGCAGTAGCAATCATGTGCAATCAAGAAAAAATGGATGTGCTAACGGCATTGAGTAGACTTAAAGCTCCTGAAGGTCGTTTTGAATGTTTACAATCCGATAGTAAAGTAACTGGTATTGTTGACTATGCTCACACACCTGATGCTTTAGAGAATGTTCTGAATACCATCAATAATATTCGAACAGGTAACGAGACAATTATTACCATTATAGGTTGCGGTGGAGATCGTGATGCAGGTAAGCGTCCGCAAATGGCTGCAATAGCATGTGAGTTAAGTGATAAAGTAATTCTTACTTCAGATAATCCACGAAGTGAAAACCCTGATGCAATTATAAAAGATATGCAATCAGGCGTCCCTCCGCAATATTATAGAAAGTCATTATCAATTACTGATAGGAAAGAAGCTATACGTACTGCTGTTGCTTTAGCAAAACCTGGTGATATCATTTTACTTGCTGGTAAAGGTCATGAGAAGTATCAGGAAATTGATGGAGTAAAACATCCATTTGATGACAAAGAAATTTTAAGTGAAACATTCCAATTGTATTAACTATGCTTTATTATTTATTTGATTATTTAGATAGAGTTTATGATTTTCCAGGTGCTGGAGTGTTTCGCTATATATCGTTTCGTTCGGCAATAGCACTAATTTCTTCGCTATTGATTACGCTTGTTTTTGGTAAACGAATTATTAATATGCTTTTGAAATTACAAGTTGGTGAAACAATTCGTGATTTAGGTTTAGAGGGGCAAAGTGAGAAGAAGGGTACTCCAACTATGGGTGGGATCATCATTATTGCGGGTATCTTGATTCCAACTTTATTGTTTACGCGATTGAATAATGTCTACATCATTTTAATGATTGTAAGTACACTATGGTTAGGTGCTATTGGATTTGTTGATGACTACATCAAAGTATTTAAAAAAGACAAGGAGGGTTTACGTGCTAAGTCAAAATTACTTGGACAAGTTGGGTTAGGTGTTTTTGTTGGTGCTGTACTTTATTTTAATAGTAATGTAGTGGTAAGAGAAAAAATTGCTCAACCCAAATTTGTGATTGAGCAGAAGGGGAATATAATTGATGATATGAAAAGTAAGGATGGTGTTCTTTTCTCTGGTGTTAATACAAAATCAACAAAGACCACAATTCCTTTCTTTAAAAACAATGAATTTGATTATGCAGATCTAGTTTCATGGGCTGGAGATAATAAAAAATATTTGTTACCACTGTTATTTATCGTAATGGTAACATTTATTATTACTGCTGTATCTAATGGTTCAAATATAACGGATGGTATTGATGGTTTAGCCACGGGTACATCGGCAATTGTTGGTATAACACTAGCTGTTTTTGCATACGTTTCAGGTAACGCCATTTTTGCGAATTATTTAAACATCATGTACATACCTAATACAGGTGAGCTGATGGTATTCATGAGTGCGTTTGTTGGAGCATGTGTAGGATTTTTATGGTATAACTCTTTTCCTGCGCAAGTTTTTATGGGCGATACTGGAAGTCTTGCTATTGGTGGTGTAATAGCTGTTTTTGCTATCGCTGTAAGAAAGGAATTATTGATTCCTATTATCTGCGGAATTTTCCTGGTAGAAAATTTATCTGTTATGATTCAGGTAAGTTATTTCAAATACACTAAGAAAAAATATGGTGAAGGAAGAAGGATATTTAAAATGTCGCCTCTGCATCATCATTATCAAAAATTAGGATATCACGAAGCAAAAATTGTAACACGTTTCTGGATTATCGGAATCATGTTAGCGGTTTTAAGTATAGTAACATTGAAATTAAGATAAATGAATACGAATAAAAAAATAGTTGTTTTGGGTGCTGCAGAGAGCGGAGTAGGTACAGCTATCCTTGCTCAAAAGCAGGGTTATGATGTTTTTGTTTCTGATTTCGGTGCTATTTCAGCGAAATATAAAAAAGAACTAACGGGAAGGAATATCCGTTTTGAAGAAGGACAACATTCGCAAGAAATTATTTTCACGGCTAATGAAGTTGTTAAGAGTCCAGGTATACCTGATAAAGCGTCTATAATAGTAGGGTTAAAAGAAAGAAATATCAATGTCATATCAGAGATTGAATTTGCTGCACGTTTTACAAATGCAAAAATGATTTGCATTACGGGTACTAATGGCAAAACCACTACCACGCTTTTAACTTATCACATCCTTCAAAAAGCAGGATTAAATGTAGGTTTAGGAGGTAATGTAGGAAAGAGTTTTGCGCGACAAGTAGCGGAAGAAAATTATGACTACTATGTTTTAGAGTTAAGCAGTTTTCAATTAGATGGATGCTATGAGTTTAAAGCTGATGTCGCCATTCTTACGAATATAACACCTGACCATCTAGATCGTTACGAATATAATTTACAAAACTATGTAGATTCTAAATTCAGAATCTTACAAAATCAAGGTCCTGCTGATGCATTTATTTTTTGTGCAGACGATGAAATTACAATGCAGGAAATATCAAAAAGAGAATTTAAAATGCAATGCCTTCCTTTTTCAATTAAGCAAAAAGAAGGAATGAGTGCCTATACAGAAAATAATAATCTAATCATTCAAACCCATAACCAAACATTAACCATGTCAATTCAAGATCTAGCATTACAAGGGAAACACAACTTGTACAATTCAATGGCGTCAGGAATCGCTTCAAGAATTTTAGAAATTAGAAAGGAAGTAGTAAGAGAAAGCTTTTCTGATTTTGAAAATATCGAGCATCGTTTAGAATTTGTAAATTCTGTACACGGTATCGATTTCATTAATGATTCAAAAGCAACAAATGTAAATTCTACATGGTATGCTTTAGAAAGTTTGCAGAGTCCGATTATTTGGATTGCTGGTGGAGTTGATAAAGGTAACGACTATTCCATGCTCACGGAATTAGTGCAAAACAGAGTGAAAGCATTGGTGTGTTTAGGAACAGACAATAAAAAACTAATTAAAGCATTTAAAGAAATTGTTCCGGTGATTGTTGAAGCATCCTCTGCAGAAGAGGCTGTTCAAACGGCGTATCGTTTAGGCAAAAAAGGAGATACAGTTTTATTATCGCCTTGCTGTGCTTCATTCGATTTGTTTGAGAACTACGAAGATCGTGGTCGTCAATTTAAAGCTGCTGTTCGTTCTTTATAGTATTTAATTAATGAACTGGATACAGAGAAATATTGTACTAAAGGGAGATAAAACAATCTGGCTGATTGTATTATTACTCTCGATAGTTAGTTTGTTGGCTGTTTACAGTTCTACCGGATTACTTGCGTTTAAAAAAGTTTCAGGCAATACAGAACATTTCTTGTTTAAACACTTTATTGTTTTGTGTGGGGGTGCTACCATCATGTATGTTACTTCTAACTTGCCTTATACTTTATACGCAAAGCTTGCAAGATTTTTTTATTTGTTATCTGTTCCGTTACTCATTTTTACATTGTTTATGGGTACTAATTTAAATGATGCAAACAGATGGATAACACTACCGATTATTGGAATGACATTTCAAACATCGGATTTTGCAAAAATCGCTTTAATACTATTTTTAGCACGACAGATTTCTAAAAATCAGGAAACTATTCATGAATGGAGAGGGACCGTTATTCCATTAGTTGTAATTGTTATTTTGGTTTGTGGTTTAATTTTCCCCGCTAACTTCTCTACAGCAGCATTGTTGTTTTTTACTTCAATGGTGATAATGTTTATTGGTAGAGTTAGTGTAAAGCATCTTGCAAAAATTACAGGTATTGCCTTAATTGGTATTACTCTTTTTATTGCAGTTGCAAATATTACTGGATATGAAGGCCGTATTAAAACTTGGACAAATCGTATTCTTACTTTCATAGGAAAAAATGATAAGCACTCAGATTCAAAAAATGCGAAGGTCGAATTTTCCGATGAAGATTATCAGGCACAGCAAGCTAAAATTGCAATTGCTACAGGAGGTTTTTTTGGGAAAGGTCCAGGTAATAGTGAGCAAAGAAACTTTTTGCCTCATCCTTATTCAGATTTCATTTTTGCGATTATCATAGAAGAGTATGGATTGATCGGTGGCGCATTTGTACTTATCTTATATCTGCTCTTTTTTTATCGAGCATTGCTGATAGTTAAACGAACCGAGAAGGCTTTCGCAGCAATGATTACAGTAGGATTTGCATTTAGTATGGTCTTTCAGGCATTAATAAATATGGGTGTTGCAGTAGGAGTTTTTCCTGTAACAGGTCAAACACTCCCATTATTAAGTATGGGTGGGTCATCCATCATATTTACAAGTTTTGCGTTTGGGGTAATCCTTAGCGTTAGTAATTCAATTGATAATAATGAAAAGTCGGAAGACTTAAGTGCAATAAATTAAATAGATGGCTAAGGTGATTATAAGCGGTGGTGGTACTGGCGGACATATTTTTCCGGCCTTGTCTATCGCGCATGCACTTAAGAAAATAAATCCTGATACTGAAATATTGTTTGTAGGTGCTGAAGGTAAAATGGAAATGGAAAAAGTTCCAGCTGCAGGATTTACAATTGTAGGATTGCCAATTGCAGGAATTAAAAGAAGTATTTCAATTGATAATTTATTTTTCCCAATTAAGTTAATTAAAAGTTTATCTAAAGCGAATAGCATTTTGAAATCATTTAAGCCAGATATTGCTATTGGTGTTGGTGGCTATGCAAGTGGACCAATGTTGTTTGCAGCATCTATGAATGGAGTGCCAACATTAATTCAAGAACAAAATTCATATCCTGGAATTACTAATAAGATCTTATCGAAGAAAGCAACGAAGATTTGTGTTGCATACGAAAACATGAATCAGTTTTTTGATGAATCTAAAATCATGTTTACTGGTAATCCTGTTCGAGAAGATATCAAGGATCTAACAAATAAGAAATCGATTGCAGCTGATTATTTTCAATTAGCTTCAGATGTTCCGACATTGCTGATTGTTGGAGGTAGTCAAGGGGCTCGTTCAATTAATAAAGCAATTTACGCAGGACTTGAAAAATTAATCGAGGCAGGAGTTCAGGTTATTTGGCAAACCGGCAAAACTTTTTTTGCAGAAGCAGATGAAAAAATCAAACAGTTAAATACAAATAAAATAAAAGCGTTTGATTTTATTTCAAAAATGGATTTAGCGTATGCACTATGTGATGTAGTAGTGGCCCGTGCTGGCGCAAGTACCGTTTCAGAGTTATGTATCGTTAGAAAGCCTTCTATTCTTGTTCCGTTACCAACTGCAGCAGAAGATCATCAAACAAAGAATTGTTTGGCCTTAGTAAATAGAAATGCAGCATTATTAGTGAAAGATATAGATGCAAGTACAAAATTAATAGATGAGGCCATTTCATTAGTAAATAATTCTAATAAACAAATGGAATTGGCTAATAATGTTGCACCGCTCGCACGACCAGATGCGGCTGATACTATAGCGAAGGAAATATTTTCAATTATAAATAGTAAAAAGTCAAAATAGTAAAATGACAAGTGAGTTAGCAAACATAAAATATGTTTACCTTCTTGGTGTTGGAGGGATAGGGATGAGTGCGCTTGCTCGTTATTTTCATGCTTCAGGAAAAATTGTTGCTGGTTATGATAAAACTGTAACACCACTCACAAGTAAATTAGAGAAGGAAGGAATTGCTATCCATTACGATGATTCAATAGAATTAATACCATTAGCAATTAGAAATAGTGAAAATAAGTCAGAAGTTTTAGTGATACTAACACCTGCAATTCCAAAATATCATCAAGAATGGAATTACCTCGCACAAAATAATTTTAACATTGTTAAGCGTTCGAAGGTGTTGGGATTATTAACCGGCGGACAAACCACATTAGCTGTGGCGGGAACGCATGGTAAGACAACTACTTCTACATTGTTGGCGCATATACTTCATAGTGCGGGCAAAAATACTTCTGCGTTTTTAGGTGGTATCAGTTCAAATTTCAAAAGCAATTTATTAATTGGTCAACCATATGAAAAAGACCATTGCATTGTAGTCGAGGCTGATGAATTTGATCGTTCTTTTTTACAGCTTTTTCCAGATGTGGCAATTGTCACTTCAATGGACCCAGATCACTTAGATATCTATGGAAATATTGATGAAATGCAACATAATTATCGATTATTTGCTCGTCAGGTAAAGGAAGTTGGTGTGTTGATTTATAAAAAGGGATTGCCAATTGGAGAAGTGAAAGCGAAAACACTTTCCTATTCAATAGAAACTAACGATTGTGATTTTGCAGGATTAAACATTCGAGTAGAAAATGGGTTTTATCATTTTGATTTTAAGTCAGCTGATAAAACAATTAACGATTTAGTATTGGGATTGCCTGGTCGTCATAATGTGGAGAATGCGGTGGCTGCATCAGCAGTGGCTTTGATCTCGGGAGTTTCAGAAGATCAATTAAGGGCAGCACTTAAATCGTTTACTGGTGCACAACGTCGCTTTGAAATTCATGTCCGTAATGAATATCATGTATACGTAGATGATTATGCTCACCATCCAACGGAATTGAATGCAGCAATTTTATCAGCTAAAGAATTGTTTCCAACTAAGAAAATTACAGGTGTGTTTCAACCACACTTATTCACAAGAACACGCGATTTTGTAGATGGATTTGCGGAGAGTTTAAGTTTGCTGGATTCTTTAATTATGTTGGATATTTATCCAGCGCGCGAGTTGCCCATTCCAGGAATTACCTCTCAAACAATACTAGAAAAAGTGACAATCAGCGATAAAATACTATTGAAAAAAGAGGATTTATTAGCTGAAATTAAACATAGAAATCCAGAGGTGATTATGACCTTGGGAGCAGGTGATATTGACCAGTTTGCTGAACCAATAAAACACTTATTGAATTGAAAATTAACATTCAACATAAGTTAAAAAGGGCGCTAATCATTGGCAGTTGGGTACTTTCCATTGCGGGTATGATTGTGCTTTTAGGGTTCGCCAATTACAAGCAAGTGAATGCTGTTTGTAAAAACGTTTTGGTGACGGTCAATGAAGGGGAAGGACATGATTTTGTTGATGGAAATGACATCCTTCAACTGGTGAATAGTAAAGGGAAATTGATAGGAAAATCCTTTGCTAACATCAACAAAACATTGTTAGAAAAAATTGTGATGAGCAACCCTTTTGTAGAGCGCGTTGAAGTATATTCAACACTTGATGGAAATCTGCACATTGATGCATGGCAAAGGGATCCAATTGTAAGGGTTTATAACATGCAAAATGAGCAGTTTTACATTGACAAAAATGGTGCACTCATGCCAGTGTCGGAGAAGTACACGCCTGCGGTTATTGTAGCCAATGGTTTTATCTTCAATACCTACTCAGAAATGAAAATTGCGCCACCGCCAATTTTGAAAAATTCAAATAATATCGATTCATTAACAATTCCACGAATGATTAATCAGGTTTATAAGGTTGCTAGTTTTGTCGCTAACGACACTTTCTGGTCGGCTAATACCCAACAGATTTTCGTGAATGAATTGCAGGAAATAGAGTTAGTTCCAAGAGTTGGTGACCACCGAATTTTGGTTGGTGATACTATAGACCTGAAGAGCAAATTCGATCGTTTGTTTTTGTTTTATCAAAAGGGATTAAGCAATACAGGTTGGAATAAGTATTCGTTAATCAATTTAAAGTTTAAAGATCAAGTTGTTTGTACTAAAAAATAATTTTTAAAAATATGTCAGAAATAATTGTTGGATTAGACATTGGAACTACAAAAATTGCAGCTATTGTAGGTAAGCGTAATGAACATGGCAAAATCGAAATTTTGGGTATGGGTCGTTCAGAATCGCTTGGTGTGATGAGAGGAATGGTGGCTAACATCGAGAAGACAGTTGCATCAATCAGAGAAGCCGTTGAAGAAGCTTCGATTAAATCAGATGTAGAAATCAAAGAAGTGTATGTAGGGATTGCTGGTCAGCATATCAAAAGTATGCAGCACCGTGGCATGATTACTCGATCTAACACTGATTATGAAATCAGTCAGGCTGATATCGATGCAATCACAGATGATATGTATCGTTTAGCAATGCCTCCAGGAGAAGAAATTATTCATGTAATTCCTCAAGAGTTTATTGTAGATAACGAGCAAGGCATTAAAGAGCCAATCGGAATGGAAGGTGTTCGTTTAGAAGCGAACTGTCATATCATTACAGGATTAGTAACAGCTGCAAAAAATATTTACAAGTGTGTGGAGAAAGCAGGTTTAACAACAAAGGAGCTAATCCTCGAGCCGCTTGCATCAGCAGAAGCTGTTTTAACTGAGGAAGAAAAAGAAGCTGGAGTAGTTTTAGTGGATATTGGTGGTGGTACAACAGATATCGCTATTTTTCAAGATGGCATCATCCGACATACAGCAGTAATTCCTTTCGGCGGAAATGTGATTACTGAAGATATCAAAGAAGGTTGTTCAATTATCCGCACACAAGCTGAACAGTTAAAAGTAAAATTCGGTTCTGCATTGGCTAAGCAAACACGCGATAATGAAATCGTTTCTATTCCAGGCTTGAGAGGACGTGAGCCTAAAGAAATTTCTGTAAAGAATTTAGCGCATATCATTCAAGCTCGTGTGGAAGAAATTATTGATCACGTTTATTTCGAGATTAAAAATTCAGGCTTCGAGAAAAAATTAATAGCAGGCATCGTTATCACCGGAGGAGGTTCTCAATTGAAGAATATTTCTCAATTAGTAGAGTATATAACGGGTATGGATACCCGAATTGGATATCCGAATGAACATCTTGGAAAAGGCTTTGATGAAGTGAAAAGTCCGATGTATGCTACAGGTGTTGGCCTAGTGATTTGTGGATTAAAAGATGTAGAAGACTTAGAGAAAAGAACCCAACATGAATTGGCTACTAATAAATCAACTCCAACGGAAGAGCCAACTCCTCAGGCTCCTGCTCGTACTCCATTCGGTCGTAATTGGCTTGAATTTATCAAGAAGTCATTAGTAGATGATGGAGGTGACTCAAATCTTAACGGATAAAGAAACACTAAATAATTTAAACTGAAAATATAAAAACCAAACATAATCATGAATCAATTTGAAAATCCAAATCAAAGCCCATCATTGTTTGAGCTAGATCAAAAATTTGATAATTCACCGGTAATTAAAGTTATTGGTGTTGGAGGAGGCGGAAGCAATGCAGTTAATCACATGTACAGCATGGGAATTAAAGGTGTCGATTTTATAGTTTGTAACACCGACTCTCAGGCGTTAAACAACTCTAAAGTTCCTACTAAAGTTCAGTTAGGTCTTGGACTAACAGCGGGTCGTGGAGCTGGTGCCATTGCTGATGTTGGTCGACGTGCTGCAATTGAAAATGTTAATGAAATACAACAGTTATTAGCTGATAACACAAGCATGGTATTCGTTACTGCCGGAATGGGTGGTGGAACAGGTACAGGTGCTGCTCCAGTAATCGCTGGTATCGCTCGTGAATTAGGAATTTTAACAGTAGGTATCGTTACGTTGCCTTTCGGATTTGAAGGTAGCAAGCGTGGATTACAGGCGAAGGCTGGCATTGAAGAAATGAAGAAGAATGTGGATGCTTTGTTAATTATCTGTAATGATAAGTTAAGAGAGATACATGGTAATCTTCAAATTACTAAAGCATTTGGATATGCTGACGATGTATTATCAGTTGCAGCTAAGAGCATTGCTGAGGTAATCACGAATACAATGCATGTCAATGTTGACTTTGCGGATATCACTACCGTTATGAAAGACAGTGGTGTTGCTATTATGGGTTCTGCAACTGCAGAAGGAGATAATCGCGCCATCCGTGCAGCAGAAGCAGCTCTTGAATCGCCATTATTAAATGATAGTCATATTGAAGGAGCTCGTTATATCTTGTTAAACATTGTTAGTGGTACTGAAGAAGTAACTATGGATGAAGTGGCTGATATCAACGATTTTATTCAGGCGCAGGCAGGACAAACAGCAGATATCATTATGGGTATTGGTAATGATCCTGAATTAGGAACTTCAGTTTCAGTAACTGTTATTGCTACTGGATTTAAAACAAATGATGTTACTACGGTTACGCCTAGCCGTAATGATGACAAAGTGGTTTTTAAACTCGAGGAGAATGAAAAAGTAGCGGCAGCTTTAGTTAATGAAGCACCTGCTCCTCGTATGGAAGAGCCTGTTGCGGAAGTCGTGAATTCGTTAGAGCCAGTTTTGATTATACGTGATGAAGTAAAGCCGGTTGAAAATATACAACCAGTAACTACTACAATACAAGAAGACAGAACAGTTGTTTATAGCTTAGAAGGAGCTGTGATTGAAACTAAAACTGAAGTGGCAACTCAAGTAATAATGGAAGATTTAACTTCTTTCGTTAATGAGTTAGAAGAAGAGGATTCAATGGAAAGTGCAGATGAGTTTTACGGTGAAAGTTATAATGAGTCTAGTGAGGAATTAACCGAAGAGTTATTGGAAGAGTCAGATGAGGTAACACCAATTTACCAGGAATTAGAAATACATACAGATGAATTAGAATTTGAAGTTGCGTTAGATGGATCTTCGGATGAAACTACGGTTACTGAATTTTTCTTTCAGGATGAAGTAGAAGCGCCTGTAATGTTAAACTTAGACGATGAGCCTGTAGCAAGCACGGTAACAACTCAAGCTGAGGAAATGACTAAAGAAGAGGAGATGTACAAGCGTTCAAGAGAGCGTATCTTACGTTTGAAAGAATTGAACTATAAGATGAGCACTCCGGGTGGTATCAACGATTTAGAAAGAGAGCCAGCTTATAAGCGTAGAAATGTTACGTTGGAAAATGTTCCAAACTCAGCAGATTCTAATATTTCTCGTTTGACGTTAAGTATGGACGATAACGATCGTAATCCTGAAATCAGAGCGAACAATTCATTCTTACACGATAGAGTAGATTAATTATGGCATTAGAACAAAATATAATGGCTGAATTAAAAGCAGCCATGTTAGCAAAAGATGAAGCAAAGCTTCGTGCATTGCGTGCTATAAAGGCGGCCATTATTCTTCTTAAAACCAGTGAAGCTGGAAAAGAAATTTCAGAAGAAGAAGAAATGAAAATGCTTCAGAAATTAGTGAAGCAACGTAAGGAATCAATTGATATCTATGCGAAACAAGGTCGTGAAGATTTAGCAAAATCAGAACAGGAAGAAGTTGCGGTAATTGAATTGTTCTTGCCGAAGATGATGAGTGAAGACGAGATCCGCGTAGCATTGAAAGATATTATTGCTAGTGTAGGAGCAACTTCAGCTGCAGAAATGGGTAAAGTAATGGGAGCAGCGAATAAAGCGTTTGCAGGTAAGGCTGACAATAAAATTGTATCGGTTTTAGTGAAAGAGATACTTTCTTAAGAAGATAATAAATGTTAGTTCACCCTCTTTGGTAATTGAATAGATTGCGAAAGAGGGTGATTTTTTTTAGGAATTGCCAATTTTTGAAGAGCTAAATACAAAAAAAACCGGGATTCTGTTTTGCTATTTTATTGTTTAGTATTATCTAAAACCTTCGATTTGTTAGTAACTAAACACAGCCTTTTTTGGCTTTAGGCCTTTCGTGAAGTTATTTTCGCCCCACCATTTTCATTTTTAAAATATCGTGTATGGCAAAAATAGTTTCAAGCAGATTGCTTTTCCTTTCTATTAAAGAACTGATACAACAGTCGCAAAGGCAGGTTGTTCAAAATGTAAATTCAACAATGGTGTTTACCTATTTCGAGATAGGAAGGATGATTGTTGATCATGAGCAAAACGGCAAAATGAGAGCCGATTATGCAAAAGAAACCCTCAAAATATTGAGTGATAAACTTACTATTCAGTTTGGGAAAGGGTATTCTATAGATAATCTCGAGCGCATAAGAAAATTCTATTTAATATATAACAATCGAATTTCCGCATCAGTGATGCGGAAATTCGAAAACAGCAAGCGATTACCTCAAAATAACATAGGTATTCAAAAATCCGCATCAGTGATGCGGAAATCTAAAATAAATATAGAAAATAAAAATATTAATAATGAAAAATTAAAATCCGCATCAGTGATGCGGAAATTCAAAATTCCATTTTCATTAAGCTGGACTCACTACCTTTTGCTGATTAAAATAGAAGATGATGCGGAGCGCAACTTTTATGAAATTGAAGCGACTCAAAACAATTGGTCCGTGCGGGAGTTGCAACGGCAATATAATTCTGCCCTTTATAATCGTTTGGCAAAGAGTAGAGATAAAAAAGGTGTAAAAGAACTTGCTAAAAGGGGGCAGCTCATTGAAAAGCCTGCTGATGCATTGAAAAGTCATTATGTATTGGAGTTTTTAAATTTAAAAGAGTTAGATCGCTATACAGAAAGTGATTTTGAATCTGCTATTATCGACCGACTTGAAGAGTTCATGCTTGAATTGGGCAAGGGGTTTTTATATGAGGGCAGACAAAAGCGATTTACTTTTGAAGGAGATAGCTTTTATGTTGATTTGGTGTTTTATAATCGGTTCTTGAAATGCTTCGTCCTTTTTGATTTGAAGATTGGGAAGTTAACGCATCAGGATATTGGTCAAATGCAGATGTATGTCAATTACTATGATAGAAAGGTAAAATCTCCTGAGGAGAATAAAACCATAGGGATTATTCTTTGCAGACAGGATAACAAAACCGTAGTTGAATTTACGTTACCAGAAAGTAATAATCAGATTTTCGCAAAAGAGTTCAAGCAATTTTTACCTACAAAGGCTGAATTTAAAAAGTACCTTCAAGACGCTAATCTGTAAAAGAGTTATTTCTCAAAATTAAGGAAGTCTAACTGCGATTTTTTTTTCAATTAGCTGCATTTGTTCGATGCCTCAATTTTATACCTTTGCAAGTATAATTTTACTTTATGAAAATCTCCAAGAATTGGCTGTCTAACCATATCGATTCAAATTTAAGTCATGATGAAATTTCTACCCTACTTACTGGTTGTGGTTTAGAAGTAGAACATTTAGAAGAATGGGAAAGTCTTAAAGGCGAACTTCAAAACGTAGTTGTAGGTCATGTATTAACTTGTGAGAAGCATCCGAATGCTGATAAATTAAGTTTGACGCTTGTTGATGTTGGAGATGGCGAACCTAAGAAAATTGTTTGTGGTGCACCTAATGTAGCTGCTGGTCAGAAAGTGATTGTTGCATTACAAGGTGCAGTATTATATCCTACTTCTGGTGAGCCTTTCGAAATTAAAAAATCAAAAATCAGAGGAGAAGAATCGAATGGGATGTTATGCGCAGAAGATGAAATTGGGTTAGGGACATCACACGCTGGAATAATGGTCTTGCCCGATGAAACTCTTGTTGGATTATCGGCTGCTGAATATTTTCAAATTGAAAAAGACGTTGTTTTTGAAATTGGTTTAACACCTAACCGTGCTGACGCCGCATCGCATTATGGTGTTGCGCGTGATCTTGCAGCGTTAACAAATATTAAAAATTTAAATTTTGTTCAAACATCTAACGTTAATGTAGCCAATCAGACTGGGCCTATCAGTGTTCAGATTGAAGATGCTAATGATTGTCCAAGATATTCGGGAGTTTATATTTCCAATATTACAGTTGGTAAATCACCTCAATGGTTAATAAATAAATTAAGTGCGATTGGTGTTCGTTCTATCAATAACATAGTAGATATCACCAATTATATTTTGCATGATTTAGGACAGCCCTTGCATGCGTTTGATGCTGATAAAATTCAAGGCAATACCATCATCGTTAAGCGTTCGAATAAAGGAGATAAATT
>JBKCGZ010000169.1:0-12393 GCA_046303115.1 Bacteroidota bacterium
ATAGTGTTGCGTTCTGGGGACCATTATCATGGACAATGATCTTCGGATTAAGCTTTGCCACGGTACTTACACTAGTACTTGTTCCGGTAATGTACTTGATGATGGAAAAATTAAAAACAAGATTAAAAAGAGTGACGGGGTGATTTGATTTTAGTTAAATAAAAAGGGAGCACTTTTAGATGCTCCCTTTTTTATTTTTATTACTCATACGTCTTTGTCGAATGCTCCACCAACCTATTTAATTCATTCAGTTCTTCGGAAGTTAAATCGCGCCATTTACCTGGTGGCATATCTAGATCGATATGCATAATTCGTATACGTTTAAGCTTTGTCACTTCATATCCGAAATATTCACTCATTCTGCGTATTTGTCTGTTAAGGCCTTGCGTCAAAATTATTCGAAAGCGAAAGCGATCTAATTTCTCAACGAAACATTTTTTTGTGGTTGTACCTAAAATCGGAACTCCGTTCGACATGCCGTCAATAAATTCATCCATGATTGGACGATCGACAGTTACGACATATTCTTTTTCGTGATTGTTTTTAGAGCGTAGAATCTTATTAACGATATCTCCATCACTCGTAAGTAGAATCAATCCTTCACTCAGCTTATCTAATCGACCAATAGGAAAAATACGTTGAGGGTGATTGATGTAATCAATGATATTATCCTTTTCATTGTCAATGTCAGTAGTACAAACAATACCCACAGGTTTATTAAAAGCGATGTAGACAAAATCTTCTTTTGGTCTTGTCACTAGTTTATCGTCCACCATCACAACATCATCAGGAGTAATCTTAGCGCCCATTACGGCAACGACTCCATTAACTTTAACACGACCTTCCTCCACCAATGTATCGGCTGCCCTACGGGAGCAGTAGCCAATTTCACTTAAAAACTTATTTATTCGTACAAGATTACCTTCTGACATTTTGATTATTCTGAGAATACAAACTTACTTCAATTTGCGGTTTTTCCCTCGTAAATCAAGGATATCAACAATAAAACCCCTTAGTTGGTGGAAAAAAATCAATAATTAGATAATATTCTGCGAAACTTTTCGTAATATTATACTTCTAACCCCCTGTCCATTGAAACTTCGAACAGAAGATATCGAGAATGAACGCAAAGCGAAATTTATGACGCTTTACAATCCATTGCACGAAAGACTCGTTCGATTCGTTCAAACATTAGTTTGGGACAAAGAAGAAGCAAGAGATATTGTATCAGAAACCATCCTTGCAGCTTACGAACATTTTGAAAAGGTAAAACATCACGAAGCGTTCTTATATTACCTTTTTACGATTGCCAAAAGAAAGATGAACCGCAGATATGTTCAACAGAAAAGGCAATCCCCCTGGACCGATGAGTTAAACGATAAAGCAGAAGATACTTCGCCTGATGCGCTAAAAAAGCTTCAGATTAAAGAATTAAAAGAGGCTATCGCTCATCTTCCAGAAAAATACAGAGAGCCACTGGTTTTATTTGAATTCAGTGGATTAACAATTAAAGAAATTGCTGAGCTCTCACATCTAACAGAAAATGGGGTTAAATCAAGATTAGTTAGAGCGCGACAGCAACTTTCAGAAATTTTAGACGGAACATTACATGAAAAAGCTATTTAATAACGAATTAATTAATACTAACAACTTGGAAAAAGGAAAAACTGGGAATGCTGATTTAGATAATGCAATTTCTAATGTTAAGGAAGAATCACTGATTTTCTCCGTTGAAGAAGCGAACTATCTTGTCGAAAATGCAATGACGAATGATGTAACTTCATCAGTAATAAAAAATACAATTGTTATTGGAGGTGCTGTTTTATTATCTGCAGTATTTGGTTGGATGTACTATGAATTTAATCACAAACCATCGGATAATATTAACACAAATAATGTAGCTACTACAACAAGCAGAAGTCTTTCTATCAATGAAAGAAACAAAATTAAATTAAGTAGTAATGAAAATGAATTTTCAGATGGTAATTCAACAGAATTAAATTCTACTGAATTGAATTCAACCAAGAATAATTCCACTGAAGTTATTTCAAATAGCAACATTCAAACAACAGTATCGAACAACAACACCAAAATATTTAGCAATAATCCTTCAGCTATATCAAATAGTACAACTACAGTAAAGAAGAATACCACTTCTTCTAATAAGCAAGCAACAAAATCAGCTTCTGACGATACTAAAAAAACAAATTCTAATTTTTCAAAAACCATTATTACGCAGAGATACTTTGATGATGGGTCTGCAAAAATGACGTTGGAATACAAAAATCAACCTGCTCGAATTACGATTAATTCGAGAGGTATTGAATCCTTGTTTATTAATAGTGAAGAGGTAGACCCTTCTTACTATTACTTATATGAAGATCTTGCAATTGAAGCTTTCCGTCGCTCGAAAATAGAGCCACTTGCTGGCGCAACGCATGACGCAAATGCAAAACCAAATATCAATGCAATGATGACAGGCGCTTTGACCAGAAGAGGTTTAATCAAAGAAGGTGAAATCTTTAATTTTGAATTAACGCCATCGGTAGCGATTCTAAATTCTGTTTCATTGAAAGCGGATGTCCACAAAGACTTGTTGCAAGTGTATCAGTCGGCCTTTGGATCATCACTGCCAAGGGGTGGGAAATTTATTATTGACAATCAGCCTTAATCGTTTTGTAATTGATTAATTTCGGCAACACATTGCCGTTATAATTTGTGTCCAATATGAAACGAATCTTATACATTCTTATATTAAACCTACTTTGCTTTAATACAAATGCACAAGAGGGTAAACTTTTCAAAACAAACTTATTTGAAATTCCAACAGATAAGTTCGAGCAATCCTCCGGCTTTACATTTAAAATCGCCTGCGACTCGAAAGAGAATATCGCATTCAACGCTTGTTCATTACCCTATGTTTATTTATACAATGTAACTGGGACGCAATTTGATAGCATTAAACTTCCTACTACTAAATGCATACGTAACATGGAATTTGATGAATACGATAATCTTTTGATGATGGATAATGATGAGACTAATATTTATCGATACAACCTTGAAACGAAGAAACTGGAAGTAGTTAATTATACAAAACCTGAGGACTGGTTTAAAATGCTGAATCATTATTTCAGAAATTTTGAAATTCCATCAATTCCAACTTACTATAGCAACAACGATTATCTTCAGGATTTTTACTTCACTCGTTTCCCGTACTCTTATAATCTATTTTTGAATTACAAGAATGGTTACGTATATCAAACGCACTATAATTTTATTAAGCGAATTACGAATCATAAGACATATTCAAATCTTAGAAAAAACGATTATTGGTTTTCGGATAATTTAACTCCTAAGAGTAAAGTCCTTTTAATCAATGATGAAAAACAAGCTGTGGTGTATTATGATCGTTTTTACAATTTGATTTACGAGAACTTCTCAAACAACATGTTGTTTGTTAATCCTGCGTTAGGAACCAATTCAGAACCAGCGCGATTTGATTATTGCACTAACATCAAGCAAGATAAAATCTATGGCATTGGAGGCTTTAACAAAAAAGCAATCCAAATTTCCAGTTGGTCTTTTTAAAAACCGATTCACTTAAATTATTGACATAAAAAAAGAGGCCTTGTAAAAACAGGGCCTCTATATATCTTAAAGGGATTGTTATTAAGCTTCTGCTACAGGCATTACTGTAACATACGATTTATCATCTCTCTTTTTACGGAACATTACTGTACCATCTACTAAAGCAAATAACGTATGATCTTTTCCGATACCTACGTTTTCACCTGGATGGTGCTTTGTACCACGCTGACGAACGATGATGTTACCTGCAATCACTCGTTGACCGCCATATATTTTAATACCTAAACGCTTACTGTGTGATTCACGACCGTTCTTGGAACTACCGACACCTTTCTTGTGAGCCATTTTATTTAAATTTTATTCGGTTAATAATTAATTAAGCTGTGATTGATTCAATTTGGATCTTTGTAAATGATTGACGATGGCCATTCATTTTCTGATATCCCTTACGACGCTTCTTTTTAAATACTAAAACTTTGTCGCCTTTTACATGTGCCAAAACCTTAGCAGTAACTTTAGCTCCAGATACTGTAGGTGCTCCTACTTTAACAGAACCATTGTTATCTACCAACAATACTTGGTCAAAACTAACTGAATCTCCTTCATTTGCATCTAAACGATGAACGAAAACCGGCGCATCTTGAGATACTTTGAATTGTTGGCCGGCAATATTTACAATAGCGTACATGATAATTGATTATTACTTTCCTTCTTTTAAGGGAGGGCAAAGTTAATATTATCTTTAGAAATAAACAAGCAAGTGTTGAGAAAGTTGTTTTTAAATTCCTGAACGGCAACCTAAAATGTCTTAAATCACTGTTATTCAGTGTTTTTCTTCGGCTTAATGGCTATCAAACCTACCCCTCCTAAAATGGCTACCATAGCCAAAATCTGAATCCCATTAATTCTTTCGCCATCAGCAAAGCCCCAACACATCGCAACAATTGGAATCAAATAGGTCACAATGCTAGCGAATAACGGACCTGCAATCTTTACCAATTGAAAATACAAATAATTAGAAACAGCGGTCCCAAATAAAGCCAATGTAAAAATACACCCAAACGAGAATTTAGCTTCAGGCATAGTACTAAAACGTTCGAGGAAATCAGTAGAGAATAGATAAATAGCGTAAGGAATTCCTACAAACAATAAACCTGCTCCGGATATTACCAATGAATTTATGGATGAAAGCTTTCCTTTTATTGTGTTAACACTTAATCCATAAAAAAGAGTTGCCAAAACAATTAAAGCAGCATAAAAGAAATTGAATTCTATACTTCCATCGGCTCTTAAAAAAACTAATCCTGCAGCGCCTAAAAATCCAACCGCTACACCTAAGTTTTGAAAAAGATTAAAACGTAACTTAAATATAACCGCTCCTATCAATAATGTAAATACGGGTGTTAGTCCGTTAAGCATACCAGCCACTGAACTACTCACATGTGTTTGTGCGGTTGCAAATAATAATGCGGGTAATCCAGAGCCAAATACTCCAACAATAAAAATAAACTTCCATTTGTCTTTCGGAATATCCCTGAGTTTTGAGAAGATGAGCGGTAGTGTTGCAAAACAAGCTACCATCATTCGAATAGAAGCCAATTGATCTGGTCGAAAACTGATTAATCCACGCTTCATTAAAATAAATGAACTGCCCCAAATGAGTGATAATAATACAAGGTATATCCACTTTATCGACTTGCGTGGCTCCATTTATTTTCTTTTAGGTTTTGAAGATTTAAAATCTTTTCTTCCATGCACCTCTTTCTTCTCATGAAACGCACCTTTGAAATCAGGGTTATCTTTTCGCTTCTGACGATCAATTTCTCGCAACATATCCTGACGCTCTTCATAGGGAGTTGTTACTACCTCAACCCCTTCAGGCAATACAACCTTTTCAATTTTTTGCTTTATCAAGGCTTGAATTTTCTCAATATGATACTCATCTGCAGGCGTCACAAACGTCAAAGAAGCTCCCGTCTTAAATGCCCTTCCTGTTCTTCCAATGCGATGAACATAATCTTCATAAATAATAGGAACATCAAAATTAATCACATGACTTACATCAGGAATATCTAATCCGCGTGAAGCTAAATCAGTAGTAATTAAAAAACGTAATTGCTCATCTTCTCTGAACGCTTGCATGGCGTTAATTCTCGTTTGCTGTGTTTTATTACCATGAATAATACGAACGTGATCAATTCCATAGACTCGCTCCATATATTTACCAATATCGGAAGCAATAGCTTTTGTCTTGCAAAAAACAATCACCTTCTTATAACTTTCATCTCTGAACAAGTAATTAAGTAGATTGATTTTGGTTTTAATATTGGGAAGTTCATATACCACCTGACTAACAGTTTCGGCTGTACGAACTTCAGGTGCAATGTTTATTTCGATTGGAAAAGCCATGAAATCTCCTGCGATCTTTTTTACAAGATCCGACATAGTAGCAGAAAACAATAAGTTTTGTCGTTTGCGTGGTAACACCTCTAAAATCCGATGGAACTGAGAGATAAAACTTTTATCCATCAAGCGCTCCGCTTCGTCTAAAATCAAAAACTTAATTTTCTTAGTTTGAATATGTCCTGCTAAATACAAATCTAAAAAACGACCCGGTGACGCAACTAAAATGTCAATTCCATCTTTTATAAAGGCAATCTGTTCCTTTGCTCCTTGTCCACCAAAAACAACTGCATATCTTAAGTCAGTGTATTTTGTTAAATCCTTTAGTGCATTTCCAACTTGAATAGATAATTCGCGAGTAGGTACTAACACCAATGCTCTTGGCGAATCCTCCTGGGCATAATTCAATAAACGAAGTATTGGCAATAAATAGGCAGCCGTCTTGCCCGTACCAGTTTGAGCAATTCCTATTATATCTTGTCCTCCGAGAACAACAGGAATTGCCTTTTGCTGAATAGCAGTGGGCATTTCATAACCCAAATCACTTACAGCATTTAGTAATTGTCGGTTAAGTTTAAAATCGTTGAATGAATTCACGCTGCGAAATTACAACTAATTATCGTGGTGAGGGAAGTATTATCGTAATAAGGTCACTCTTCCGAAAGTTTCCATGTGTTTTCGCTGGAGCGATTTGTATTCCATTTTATAAACAAATACGCCTTCTTGAACATAATTACCTTGGTATGTTCCATCCCAAGTAGATTCAGGATTATTCGTCTCAAATAAAACACGACCCCATCGGTCTAATAACTGAAAATAAAAATCAGATACGTTAACAGTAAATAATTTTAGCACATCGTTTTTTCCATCATTATTTGGTGTAAAACATGACGGAACAAAAGCATAGGAATTTATTACGTGTAATAATGTGTTGCTAATGCTATCAATACATCCTTTATCACTTTCACCAATCAATGTAATAACATATGTTCCTGAATCGGGATAAAAATGAATTGGATTTTCAGCATGGCTTGTATCTGAACCATCACCGAAATTCCAAATGTAGTTAACTGCACCGACTGATAAATTAGTAAACTCTGCTTGCGAATAATCATCAAACAAAATACTAGGCGTTACATTAAAATCAATTTGTGGTATTGGATGAACTGTAATCAAATCTGGCAACATCAAACTTGATTCACATCCTAAAGTAGAAGTTACAATTAATGAAGGTGTATACACTCCTGCATTTGAATAGTTATTTGTGGGACTTACATCATTAGAAGAATTTCCATCTCCAAAATCCCATGCGTACGTAACATTTGAAGGAACTATGGAAGCATTAAATGTATAATCTAACTCACCACATGCAGCAGTATCAGTCTGATTGAATGTAATCACAGGTAAATTCTGAACATTCACAGTGAAGTCCGTTGTATCGCTACAACCATTTCCGTCAATAACAACCAATGTGTAATTCTGTGTTAAAGTTGGCGCAACATTAACACTAGGAAGCGAAGGCAAACCATTACTCCACTGATAAGTTATTGGCAATATCTGATTAGCAACACTTGCATTCATGTTACAATTATCTCCAACACAGATCGAATCAACACCACTTATTGAAACGACTGGAATAGGCACAGCATTTATGGTTATTGAATTACTTTTCACACAGCCATTAGCATCAGTAACGGTAAGGCTATACGAACCTGGTAATAGATTTATAATATTATCATCCGTAGAACTTGTGCTCCACAAATACGAATAAGATTGAACTCCTCCACCAACTATGGCCTGAACAGAACCATTTGGTAAATTACAGGTACTCCCTTGCACAATCAAATTCAATTGTAGCGAATCTGGTTGATTAACAACAAAACTATTTGACGCAGTACATCCTAAATTATCCGTAATATTTACTTGATAATTTCCTTGAATTAAATTTTGCGCGTTAGAACCTGAAGAAACATTAGGTACCCAGGAATAAGTAAACGGTGTTATACCACCAATAATATTTAACGAAACACTTCCGTCGTTACTACCAAAACACTTCGCATCTGTCACTGTCCCATTAACAACAGGAAGAGCAATTACAGCAACATCAAAATCAGTGGTATCAACACAACCATTTACATCAGAAACTATTACTTGAAAATTTTGTGATTGAGTTGGAGTAAAAGTCGCAACTGAATTATTAATACTAGTAGGATTCCAATTATAATTAAAAGGAGCGATTCCGCTAACTACATTAGCAGTTAATACAACATTATTTCCTGCACAAATAGAATCACTCCCGCTTATTGTTACCTGAGGAACACTCGTTGAACTTATATTGATTACTGTATCTTTTGTACAGCCCAAATTATCAGTTACAGTTACAGTATAAATACCGGACAAAATATTTAGATTAGATGCAGATGAAACACTATTGCTCCAATTGTAATTATATCCTGGTGTAGCTCCTGATGGATTTACAATAATAGATGCATTAGGCAATTGACAAGTTGAATTTGTAATTGTTGCATTGATATTAAGAGCTGTTGGAGAAGTGATAGTCGCATTTGCTATCGCAGTACATCCATTATTATCACTTACAGTAATGGTATAATTTCCATTGATTAATCCATTACCAATATTAGTACTTGAAACATTAGGCGACCAAACATAAGTGTAAGGCGGTGATGCTCCAGAAACATTTAATGTAATATTGCCAGTAGAACCTCCATAGCAATTATTGTTTATTAGATTAGGAATAATATTTAATGCACTCGGCTGTGTGATTGTATTCGTTTGTACAAACGTACATCCATTTTGATCAGTAATGGTAACAGTATAACTCCCTGCTATCAAATTTGAATTAATAATTCCTGTAGCTCCATTCGACCAACTATACGTATATGGTGCCGTTCCACCAATTGCATTTATACTTACACTTCCATTGGCACTACCAGCGCAATTAAGATTCTGAATTGTTGCAGGATTCGCATTTAAGAACGAAGGATATTGTAATACCACTGTGTCTTGTTTACTACAACCACTTGGATCTGTTATTGTGCAAGTATAGGTCCCGGGACCAATATTAGTGATAGAACTGGTTGTTGCTCCGGTATTCCACAAATAGGTAAAAGGACCCGTACCTGAAATAATTGACGTAGATGCGCTTCCGTTATTTTGTGGAGTGCATCCCGAAGGTTGAATAGATTGAATTGAAGCTTGAAATGGAACAGCAACAGAGACATTTACTGTATCATACAAAGTAACGATAGCCCCATTACAACCATTATAAACAACCTGTGCAACATATTGCGTATTTTGAAGTGGGCAAACTGTATACAAAGAACTATTGCTAACTACATTTCCATTTTGCAACCACGAAAATGAAACAATACTAGGACCCATTGGTAAAAATCGATAAGCATCGTTTGTTGTAGTCCATACAGTATTATTTCTTCCAGCAATTGTATATGCTACTGTGCCTGTTGAATTTTGAATTCCCTCAATGGCTAATCCATTATTCCAACCTGTGCATACGGGCTTATCCTTGATATAAATATCAATTGCATTGGTTGTTTCGTATAAAACAATTTGAGATGTCAAATAAAGCGGATTCGCACACGACCCAGTAGAAACACTATTTGGATCGCCGTAGTATGGAATTTCATAAAATGAAACAACTAATTTTCTACTTGGGAAAGACCCAATAACCTGCCAAAATATGTCACCTTGATTGGTAGGGTCAATATCCTCATAAACCCCCATAATAGAATTTAAAGGTAAACCAGCATTCGGTAATGGGCTTTGCCCAATAAGACTCCACGGACAAGAACCTGCACCACCACCAGCATAAGAATTATTAAATGATATAATCCCATTTGACCCTATAACAACCTTATTATAATTAATTCCAAAAAAACAAAAGTTGAAAGGTAGATTAATCGCATTAGACCATGCATCATCGATATTTACGAGAATTGGCGCTCCCGCGTTGTATGGGAATGGTGTGTAAGGAATAGGGATTGGTAAATAACTATTTGTCTGACCAGCATAAAAATAGCTACCAATTAATTCTACGCAAGGATTAGAGCATGTAACCGATGTGTCAGCACCTGCATCAGCGTACGGATCGCCTTGCGCTAGAGCGCATTTTACATTAAAAATAAAAAATGTAAAAGCAACAATAAGTTTTATAAGGTAGTTCTTGATTCTCACTAAATAGCTTATTATTGAATGCAAGATAAGGAATTTTTCTGAATGATTTATTGAGTCCTGATAACAGCGCCTAATCGAGTTTCTAACTGCTTCATCAATTTATCAATAACCGTATCAATTTGTTTGTCTTGCAATGTCGCTTCGTCATCACGAAGTATAAAACTTAACGCATAAGATTTCTTCCCGGCTTCTATCTTATCTCCCTCGTAAACATCAAATAAATTTACTTCTCGAAGTATGCCTTTTACGGAGTTAAATGCTATTTCTTCTACCTCCGAATAATTCACATTCTTATCTAATACCATCGATAAATCTCTACGTACCTCCGGATATTTTGGAGGCTCCACCGCTTTGATATCTGACGTTGAAACTGCTCGCATAATCGTTTCAACATCAAGCTCAGCATAAAATACCGGCTGATTAATATCGAATTGTTTCAAAGTCTTTTTATTCACTTCTCCAATAGTCGCCATCACACGTTTCTTAAGCATTAAGTCGATTGTATTACTAAAAACATTACTCGACTTTTGTTCAATATTTAATTTGTAATTCTCAATTCCTAAAGCATGTAAAATACTTTGAACAAGCGATTTCATCGAATAAATATCAACTGTGTTAACCGTTTTTTGCCAATGCTCCTTATTCAACTCTCCACTTATCCAAATCGCAATCTTATTTTTTTCTGTGTACAGTCCGTTATTCACAGAATATACTTTACCAGTTTCAAACAAGCGTATTTCTTTTTGCTTTCTGTTTAAGTTATACCCTATAGACTCTAGGCCTGGCAACAACATCGAATTTCTTAAAATACCTAAGTCATTACTCAACGGATTCAATACTTCTACCACTTCATCTCCTTCATTCATTGAAATGAGTTGCGCTGTATCTTTTTTCGTCAGGCTATTATTTAGAATTTCGAAATACCCCTTACCGATAAGCGTCCTCGCGATTTTAGCAACTACTGGTTCCACATCTGGCTTCATTGAGCTTGTTACCGTCATTGAAATTTTACCAGGAAGTTCAATCGCATTATAACCATAAATGCGAATTATTTCCTCCACTACATCGGCAGCCCTAGTTACATCCACTTTAAATGGCGGAACCAATAATGACAATCCATGCTCATTTTCATTTTCAACTTTGATTCCTAAGTCGGTAATTATTTTCTTTATCAAATCGCGTTCAAGTTGATTACCAATTAAAGTATCAACATATTGATAATTCAAATCGATTTTCTTCCACTCTATCGGTTGCGGATATACGTCGATAATTGTTTCAGCAATTTTACCTCCAGCTATTTCTTGAATCATTTTAGCTGCTTTCATCATGGCATTGATTGTCATCTCTGGATCCGTGCCTCGCTCAAAGCGGAACGAAGAATCGGTATGTATTCCATGATAACGAGATGCCTTTCGAACTACTACAGGATTGAAATAAGCACTCTCTAAAAAGATGGATGTAGTGCCTTCTGTAACTCCCGATGTTTTTCCTCCAAAAACACCGGCCATGCACAATCCACCATTCATATCTGCAATCATCAGCTCAGTACCATTCAACTCACGCTCTGCATCATCTAGTGTAATGAATTTATCTCCTTTATTCGAACGCTTAACGATGATGGTATTGCCTTGAATTTTATCAGCATCAAACGCATGCAAGGGCTGTCCTAAATCATGCAAAATGTAATTGGTGATATCTACTATGTTATTGATAGAACGAACACCAATCGCACTTAATTTATTTATTAACCATTGAGGTGATTTACCAACTGTAACATTGGAAATATAAACTCCCGAATATCTCGGACAATCATTTGCATCTTCAATCTGAACGCTGATTGGCCTAGTTTGATTGGCTACATTGATGTTGGATGCTTGAACTACATTTAAATTTTTAATGTTTGTTAACGCTGCAAGATCACGCGCAACGCCATAATGCGATGCGGCGTCAGCACGGTTAGGTGTTAATCCAATTTCAAAAACTACATCTTTTTCAATTTGAAAATATTCAGCAGCCGACAAGCCAACAGGAGTTTCTTCTGGCAAAACCATTATTCCAGCGTGAGATGTCCCTAACCCAATTTCATCTTCTGCGCATAACATTCCATTCGATTCTTCTCCTCTAATCTTCGATTTTTTAATTTCGAAAGATTCACCAGAAGTAGGATACAATACTGCACCTTGTAAT
>JBKCGZ010000170.1:0-3267 GCA_046303115.1 Bacteroidota bacterium
CAAAAAGAAATCGTTCGGTGTTATTAGTGGCTTGTGATGTTTATCGTCCTGCTGCGATTGACCAGATTAAAGTTTTAGGAGAGCAAATAGGAGTAGAGGTTTATAGCGAAGTAGAAAATAAGAACCCTGTTCAAATTGCACAAAATGCTGTTGCTTATGCAAAAAGTAAAGGAATAAACACAGTCATTGTCGATACTGCTGGTCGTTTAGCAGTAGACGAGGAAATGATGGATGAAATTTCACGAGTTAAAGCAGGTATTAATCCTGATGAAATTTTATTCGTTGTTGATGCCATGACAGGTCAAGATGCGGTCAATACAGCTAAGGCCTTTAACGATCGATTGAATTTTGATGGTGTTGTATTAACGAAATTAGATGGTGATACGCGAGGTGGGGCTGCATTATCAATTAAATCTGTCGTAAATAAGCCAATCAAGTTTGTTGGTACGGGAGAGAAGATGGAAGCTTTGGATGTATTTTATCCTGAGCGTATGGCCGATCGTATTCTTGGTATGGGTGATATCGTTTCACTCGTTGAGCGTGCGCAGGAACAGTTTGATGCGAAGCAGGCTGCTGAATTACAAAAGAAAATTGCTAAGAATCAATTTAACTTTAATGATTTTCTTGGTCAGTTGCAGCAGATAAAGAAGATGGGGAATATTAAAGACTTAATGGGGATGATTCCAGGAATGGGTAAAATGGTAAAAGATATTGATGTAGATGAGAATTCATTTAAGTCGATAGAAGCCATTATTCATTCTATGACACAAGAAGAAAGAGAAAGACCAGAATTATTGAATGGTGGAAGAAGAAAACGAATAGCTTCTGGTAGTGGAACCTCCATTCAAGATGTTAACCGACTAATAAAACAATTTGAAGACATGCGTAAAATGATGAAAATGTTTACGACAGGTCAAGCACAAAAGATGATGCGTAATATGCCTACGCGTCGCTAATAAAAATCAAAAGTTAAAGCGTACATTATATGTGCGCTTTGCTTTTTTAGTACCCAATGAATATGAAATTAATTGATGGTAAAGGAACAGCTGAAGCAATCAAATTAGAAATTGCTGAGATTGTAAATAACATGAAACAACGAGGAGAACGTGCTCCTCATTTAGCGGCTATATTAGTTGGAAATGATCCAGCTTCAGAAACATATGTAAGTAATAAAATTAAAACTTGCAAAGACATTGGATTTGAGTCTTCTTTGATTCATTTGGATGCTTCTATTTCAGAGGAGGATTTATTAAAATCAGTTCAAGAGTTGAATAATAATCCTGAAGTCGATGGATTTATTGTTCAGTTGCCTTTACCAAAGCATATCAATGTTCATCGTGTTACTGAAGCAATTTTACCGGAGAAAGATGTGGATGGTTTTCATCCCATCAACGTAGGTCGCATGTCGCAACAAATGCCTTGTTACCTTCCAGCGACTCCAAAGGGGATTATGCAATTATTAGAAACCTATAAAATTGATACAATCGGTAAGCATTGCGTTGTAATTGGAAGAAGTAATATTGTTGGTACTCCAATGTCGGTTTTATTATCACGTAATCAATATCCAGGAAATTGCACGGTTACCATTTGCCATAGTAAAACACCAAACATCGCAGATATAATTAAACAAGGAGATATTGTGATTGCAGCAATAGGCCAACCCTTATTTGTAAAAGCTCATATGATTAAGGAAGGAGCGGTAGTGATCGATGTTGGAATGTCGCGTATAGCCTCTGACGTTACTAAGTCAGGGTTTCGATTGGCTGGTGATGTAGATTTTGATGAGGTAGCTCCAAAGTGTAGTTATATTACTCCCGTACCTGGTGGTGTAGGTCCAATGACCATTATCGGACTTGTCCAAAATACATTAATGGCACGTCAGAAAAAAGTTAGATTTAATTAATTACCATTTTGAAAGATTTATTGAATAAGAAATATCCTGTGATGGAAGATTTTTATACCATTCAGGGTGAGGGTATGAATACAGGTCGTTCGGCCTATTTTATACGCTTAGGTGGTTGCGATGTAGAATGTGTTTGGTGCGATGTGAAAGAATCGTGGGATGCTAATAAACATCCATTACTAACGGTATCGGATTTACTTCAAAAGGTAAAAGAAAGTCAGACAAAGCTTGTTGTCATAACAGGTGGAGAACCTGCCATGCACGATTTAACAGCGCTTACAAGTGTATTGAAAGAACATGGATATGAACTAGCCATTGAAACATCTGGTGCGCATGCTTTAACAGGCACGTGGGATTGGATTTGTTTATCGCCTAAAAAGTTTAAAGCGCCTCTACCTGAAAATATGCAATATGCACACGAATTAAAGGTGGTTATTTACCATCCAAGCGATTTTGAATGGGCGGAAAAATATAAAGCAATGGTTAATGATAATTGTACTTGCTTGCTTCAACCAGAATACAGCAAGCATACTAAAGCAGTTGAATTAATCGTTGATTATGTAAAGAGTAATCCTACTTGGAGAATTTCTTTGCAGACGCATAAAATTATTAATGTTCCTTAAGCTTCTATCATGGATCAACTAAAATCAAAATGGTTATTATTACTTTTTTTAATGATAACGCATTATTCTTTTTCACAAACTCCCAAATATTCATCGTCAAATCAGTCCGCAATTAACGCTTTTGAAAGAGGATTGAAAGAACTCGATGCTGGGGATAGAATAAAAGCAATTCCATATTTTGACAAAGCACTTGACAAGGATTCTAATTTTTTAGAACCCTATATGGCATTGGGAGATATTTATGCTGATCAAAATAATTTGAGTAAAGCAATTGAGTTATATAGAAAGTTTGTCTCTATCAATCCAGATTTCTATCCAAATGCATTATATCTTTTAGGTAGTTACGAACTTCGCGATGGTCAATATCAGTCTTGTAAATACCACTTGTTGATGTATCAATCAAAAGCCAATAATATCCCTACCGCAAAGAGAAACACGATTCAGCGCATGCTTGCTTCTTGTGATTTTTCGATGGATGCAATTCAACATCCAGTACCCTATAATCCTGTTAATTTAGGAGCAGGTGTAAATACTGATGGTGGAGAGTATTATCCATCATTAACAGTTGATCAGAAAAAAATCATTTTTACAAGACGATTTAAAGATGATCGAATGATGGGGCGCTATCAGGAAGATTTTTACATCAGCACCAGGAAGGATACTGTTTGGCAAAAGGCTATCAATCCTGGCGGACCATTAAACACGATGATGAATGAAGGAGCTCCTTCTATTAGTGCAGAT
>JBKCGZ010000171.1:0-2189 GCA_046303115.1 Bacteroidota bacterium
CTCCTAGCGAAGTCTAGCTCGAAGAGGAGGTGTAACGAACAAAAGTCCCTCCTTTGGAGGGATTTAGGGAGGTCTGAATTTGATGGTGAAATAAATCATTTGATGACCTCTCCCTACCGATAGTTATCTGGATCTAAAGGAGAGGAGCGATTTATACAAGTCCCTCCTTTGGAGGGATATAGGGAGGTCGAAAATCCTCACGTAGCCCATATACCGTTAGCCCTTGCCACAAATAATCCTTGCGATAAATAAATCATTGTTGTACTTTTGAAAATCAAATTCAAAAACTATCGAATAGAAAATATTTAATTCAAAATAATTAGCGTTTGCTAATCCTGCACAGGAAAAGTCGAAAATTCTAAAGAAGCAGAGAGAAGTAACAAACGCTCACGTTAAAGCGTGGGCTTTGCTATACTCTGCTTCAAGGGCTTCGACTCCCTCCTGTGCAAGTTGGTAATTGTCCCACGCTAATTTTTTATACCTAAAGCCAAGCGGGATAAATTGGCCAAAAAACATTTTATGAATTACAATGTAATCGCGGCATCAATTAAAAAAACAATAATTGGCCGCAGAACAAAATCAATTATCATAGCAAGCTTACTTGCTGCAAGCAGTGCTTTCGCACAAGTCCCTTCTTACGTGCCTACTAACGGACTCGTAGGTTGGTGGCCGTTTAATGGAAATGCAAATGATGAAAGTGGTAATGGGAATGATTGTAATAATACGATTGGGAATTATACTTTAGACCGTTTTGGTAATCTCAATTCATCATTCTTTGGCAATGGTCTTGGACCTCTTCCTGGAAGTGGCATGTATATTACATCATTAAATAATTTCCCCTTTGGAAACGCAAATCGTACAATATCTGTTTGGTTTAAATGTAATTTACCCTATCCAGGCGGACTTAGAGAACTTTTTAGTTATGGTGATAATACACCTGGCACTCGGTTCGGAATTATGCTGAACGGAACAGAGATTGGAATTGAATATATGAGCGGATCTGTTCTTACTTCTTATATAGCAGATAATAATTGGCACAATCTAATTGTTACTTATAATGGCAATGGTAGTGCTGGAATTATTCTATACATAGACGGAGTTTTAAAAAATTCAAATGTTAGTAATCCTATTGGAACATTAAACACTTTGAATTCGTTCGTTAAAACAATCGGAAGGCTCAATGATATATATAATTTTTCTGGCGATTATGACGACATCGGCATCTGGAACCGCGCCCTAACTCAACAAGAAATTACTACATTATACAATGCTCAAACTTGTAATAGTTCTTCAAACACAATCACCGCTGATGGTCCAACCACTTTCTGCGCAGGTAACTATGTTAACTTAACCAGTGATGTAGTAGGTGGCACCTACCAATGGAAGAAGAATGGAGTGAATGTATCTAGCAATGGAACATCGCGCACTTACAAAGCAACAGCAACAGGGTCTTATACTTGTGTAGCAACGTGTAACGGTACTGCCTTAACGAGCAATGCCATTCAAGTAACAACTAAAACAAATGCATTTGCATCAGTAACTGCCAGCGGAGCGACATCGTTCTGCGCAGGTGATAGCGTAACACTTAACTGCACTAATCTTGGCAGTAATTACAGCGTGCAATGGTATCGTACGAATATCTCTATGGAGAATGCAAATAACTACTCGCAAGTAGTAAAACAACCTGGGACTTATAAAGTAGTAACTAAGAACTTAACAACGGGTTGTTCACGTATTAGTGGTAGTGCAATTACAACAAATGTAAATTGTCGTATAGCAGGTGATGTTACATCTGGTTCTGTTATTCAAGAAAATACAAACACAGATACTCGCTTTATGGATAATGAACTTTCACAAGGTGTGCATATTTTCCCTAATCCAAATAGCGGAGTATTTAGTTTCAACTACGATGGAGAAGAAACAGGTGATGCAGTATTGCAAATCATCAACAACATGGGTCAATCCATTTATCAGTCTCGTTTAACTGTTCAAGAAGGAGGCTTCACACAAGATCTTCAATTAGGCGATAACATCACCAAAGGAATTTACATCGTACGTCTGTTAATCAACGATAGCTATCACGATAGTAAGGTGATGGTGAAATAAAGGCCTCCCTAAATCCCTCCAAAGGAGGGACTTAGAATTATAGTTTTCCTCTCCTTTGGATCCCGATAACTATCGGGAGGGAG
>JBKCGZ010000172.1:0-4052 GCA_046303115.1 Bacteroidota bacterium
ACCATTCCCGTGATAATTTGCATGTACACAAAATCAAATCCCGAAGGAGCAATACTACCTAAGATCAACATCGTTAGCACGTGAACAAACAATGCTGAACGCGTATCGAAAAATGCGCGCACGACCAATGGTAAGATACAAAGTGGAACGAGTAGAACATCTACCTTATCGGTCATTAGTACTTTTGAATAGCTCACGCAAGTGATAACGATTAGTAAAAACAAGAGCGCCATCTTACGAGAGTTGAGGAAAATATCTTTTCGCAACAACCATAAAAAAGTTAATAGGATGATGATGGCAACAGTAACGAGTAATAAATATCCGAGGTACAACCACGACAACATGGAGCTTCCTACATTCTCACCCATGTAAGCTTTACGCAATGAAGAAAGGGCTTCGTATTCCTGCTGACCAACGACCTTACCTTGCTCTGCAATAAGCACCCCTTTCTTTACCATTCCGCGCACGGGATTGATATCGGATAATTGTTGCTGACGATTTTTCTCTGTTAGGGAAGATTCGAAAGTTAGATTTGGTCGGATAGATTGTACGATTGCATTTTTCAATAATGCATCGGATTGCAAATTCAATTTTGATAATTCATACGTGACGCGCTCGCCCAGCTGATTTACATTCACTAATGAGTTGACCTCTGATGGTGTTTCAGAATTACCGATGACGATGAATAACTGCTGACCATCGACAGGATTGACATTTCTGGTAGATTCAAAAACTCCGTCGTTATAAATTTTTGAAATGATAAGCTCACCGTTTTTCCATGCATTTTTATCGTTGAACAACGTATGAAACTCTTCGTTGGCATTAATATAAGCGGCGGTATCCTTAACAAAATAAAGTGATGAATGCTGAATGATTTGCTTACGATCGGCATCCATTTGCTTTTCCGATTTGTAAATAGGAAAATCGAAAGGAGCACGAAGATCTTCGTAATGCCATATTTCACCTGTAGAAAAATCGTATTTAAACTTTACCTGTTGCGGAAGGAAATAGGTGATTAGAAGAATAGAAACGGAGATGAGCACGATACGATAATACAAATCGTGCTTATTACTAATCTGGATAAAAATTTTGCGGAGTGACATTGGGATAAAAGTAATAAAAGAAAGCAAACCTATAAGCCGGATTCTGTCCCCGCAAGCGGGTCCCTGTCATTTATCTGCGATGTTACTCGCGTAACACCTGATTCAACCTACCCATTGGGGCGGAACCCGAAGGTTCACTCGAACGAGCAGCTCTCATCCCCAACCTATTTGGTTTTTCAACCCACAAGGTTTACCCGGTTGGATGTCGCCATCACAACCTGTGAGCTCTTACCTCACATTTTCACCCTTACCCAGAGTATTACCTCAAGGTGGTATAGTTTTCTGCGGCACTGTCTGTCGGTAGCAAATTTCTTCGCTACTGCCTTCCCGTTAGGAAGTGTGGTGCTCTATGTTGCCCGGACTTTCCTCCCCGAAGGGCGACAAGGCGGTTTGCTTTCTGGGTTCAAATATACGCAGGGTGGGGTTTAAACCCCACCCTGCGTGAAAATAAAATTCATTATGTGCAATATTAAATGAAAACATGCATAGACAAAAAACAGGTGCGGGCCTGTAGTAGTATAACGAAACCTCGCTATTAACTACAGGCAAACCCGCACCTGTTTAAAATAAATTAATCTAATGCAAGATTTTAAAAACAAAATCGATGATAGAATTAATAATCCTCTTTCGAATTATTCAATGCCCTTAGCATTTCTTCCTGGGAAGCCAACCAATCTTCATCGGTAATTGGATTCAGTGCCTTCACTTTAATTGATTCTGCTGCTAATGCATTTAAAATTTCTAAAAATTCTTCTGCGGTAATGTCTTCTCTGAATGGATGGTCAGCATCAGCCATTTTAGATTCATCCATTTTTCGCAGTTGTTCTAATGTCATTTTCATATGTTCGAATTTACAAAAAAATATTCAAGTTTCAAAAATATATATTAACGAAAATTGGAGCAAAAAAACATTTATAAAACATTAAAACAAAAGCAGGGTGGGGTTTAAACCCCACCCTGCTTTAATAATTATTTCACCATCAAACTAAGACCTCTCCCTGCCTCTCCAAAGGAGAGGAGAATTACAAGTCATAGTCCCTCCTTTGGAGGGAAATAGGGAGGTCTTTATTTCACCATTACCTTACTATCGTGATAGCTATCATTGATTAACAGACGCACGATGTAAATTCCTTTGGTGATGTTATCGCCTAATTGAAGATCTTGTGTGAAGCCTCCTTCTGGAACAGTTAAACGAGACTGATAAATGGATTGTCCCATATTGTTGATGATTTGCAATACAGCCTCACCTGTTTCTTCTCCATCGTAGTTGAAACTAAATACTCCGCTATTTGGATTAGGGAAAATATGCACACCTTGCGAAAGTTCATTATCCATAAAGCGAGTATCTGTATTTGTGTTTTCTTGAATAACCGAACCAGATGTAACATCACCTGCTATACGACAATTTACATTTGTTGTAATTGCACTACCACTAATACGTGAGCATCCAGTTGTTAAGTTCTTAGTGACTACTTTATATGTACCCGGCTGTTTTACTACTAATGAATAGTTCGTTGCATTCTCAATTGAGATATTCGTACGATACCATTGCACGCTGTAATTACTGCCAAGGTTGGTGCAGTTAAGTGTTACGCTATCACCTGCGCAGAAAGATGTTGCTCCGCTAGCAGTTACTGATGCAAAAGCATTTGTTTTAGTTGTTACTTGAATGGCATTGCTCGTTAAGGCAGTACCGTTACATGTGGCTACACACGTATAAGAACCTGTTGCTGTTGCTTTGTACGTGCGTGATGTACCATTTGTAGTCACATTCACTCCATTCTTCTTCCATTGGTAGGTGCCACCTACTACATCACTGGTTAAGTTGGCGTAGTTGCCTGAGCAAAATGTGGTTGGGCCATCAGCGGTGATAGTATTACTAGTGCATGATTGTGCATTGTATAATGCAGTTATTTCTTGTTGGGTAAGGGCGCGGTTCCAGATAGCGATGTCGTCAAGTTTACCATTAAATGGTTCTGATCCAATATTAGGATCAATATTTCCTATGCTTAATCCACAATTATATTGTATTGCAGTTTGAGAAGAATTGACTGATCTATCTAAATTACCATTTACATAATAACTGTAATTGTTTCCTGATTTAACAATTATTATGTTATACCAGATATTAAAATCAAACTGTGGGTAATTAAATGCACTTGCATCGAATATATCCCATAAGTGATTAGTATTTGCTGGATTAGAGTTTTTATAGTGGTAAATTTTCTTGTTCGTACCATAATAACTGTAAGAAATACCAAATCCATCATGAGGAATTGTATTAATCAAGCAGCCATTAACTAAATTATTTGCTGGATTAAACCAAACAGAAATTGAATAATCTGATAACCCATTATTATAAAAATTATTATTTATAATAATTCTGCTTGTTGATAATGAAAATTGATAAGAACTATTTGAAGTTCCAAGCCTATCTGTTGATAGTGTCGCACCATTCACGGTCCCATTATTCCCATTCCCACTCTCATCATTTGCATTACCATTAAACGGCCACCAACCTACGAGTCCGTTGGTAGGTACGTAAGAAGGGACTTGTGCAAAGGCGCTGCTTGCAGCGATTAGTAGCGCTGCGGTTAAAAATTTTGTTTTGCGGCTAATTATTGTTTTTTTAATTGATGCCGCGATTACTGCGTAATTCATAAAATGTTTTTTGGCCAATTCATCCCGCTTGGCTTTTAGTATAAAAAATTAGCGTGGGACAATCACCAAACTTGTATCTGAGGGAGTCGAAGCCCTAGCAACGAAGTAAAGTAACACCCACGCTTTACGTGAGCACTTACTAAACTTTCCCGTTGCAATTGAATTTTCGACTTTTCAGATACAGGCAGTTAGCAAACGCTAATTATTTTGAATTAAATATTTTCTATTCGATAGTTTTTGAATTTGATTTTCAAAAGTACAACAATGATTTATTTATCACAAGAATTA
>JBKCGZ010000173.1:0-19930 GCA_046303115.1 Bacteroidota bacterium
ATCTATCACAGAAATCCGCTTAAGGATCAAGAATAATTCATTATGCGGTTATCCGGTAAAAATATCCTGCTCGGGATTACCGGCAGCATCTCAGCTTATAAATCCGCAGACCTTTGCCGTTTACTAGTAAAAGAAGGAGCGACCGTTCGTGTTGTAATGACACCATCAGCCACAGAATTTATTAGTCCTTTAACCCTTTCTACTTTATCAAAAAATACGGTTTTTCATACCATGGTTTCAGAAGATGAGACCTGGAATAATCATGTTGAATTAGGTCTCTGGGCCGACTTACTTTTAATTGCACCTGCATCAGCAAATACCATTGCTCATTTTGCAACAGGAATTTGTGAATCACTTTTAGATGCGGTTTACTTATCTGCACGTTGTCCCGTAATGATGGCACCAGCCATGGACCATGATATGTTTTTGCATGCTTCTACGCAGGATAACCTTTCTGTTTTAAAAACAAGAGGACATCAAATTGTTGGTCCGGCTCAAGGAGAACTTGCAAGTGGATTAATAGGAGAGGGCCGCTTGGTTGAACCTGCAGATATTGTTACTGAAGTAGTGGATTTTCTTTATGCTGATTTACCACTTCGTGGAAAGAAAATAATTGTGACTGCAGGACCTACTCGCGAAGCTATTGATCCAGTTAGATACATTAGCAATCATTCTACAGGAAAAATGGGGATTGCTATTGCTAATGAATTAGTAGCTAACGGAGCTAATGTAATTCTTGTATTAGGACCAGTGGCTATAGATGTCCCGAGAGGAGTATCGGTAATTCCGGTTAGTAGTGCTTCCGAAATGTACAAGTCCGTAATGGATAATTTTGAAGATGCTGCTGGAGCCGTCTTAACCGCTGCAGTGGCTGATTATACTCCGGAAGTCACTTCAAGCAGAAAAATTAAAAAGTCGGATAACGATATGAATCTTGCATTGGTGAAAACAAAAGACATCGCTGCAAGTGTGGGACAAATTAAAAAAGCTGATCAGTTTTTAGTGGGATTTGCACTGGAAACAAACGACGAAATAAATAATGCAAAGAATAAATTAAAATCGAAGAATTTAGACTTAATTATATTAAATTCGCTTAACGATGAAGGAGCTGGTTTTGGAACCGATACGAATAAAATTACATTCATCAGTAATACTGAAACAACAGAGCTTCCGTTAAAATTAAAATCTGATTTAGCAAAAGACATAGTAAAAAAAATAAAAGAGTTGGTGCATGCGTAAAATTTTATTTCTATCCTTATTTATTTTATCCTGCACAACGATTTTCGCTCAGGAATTTGCTTGCCAGGTGAATGTCCTTACACCCAGAATCCAAAGCTCTGATAAGAAAATTTATACTACGCTTCAAACGGCTATTTATGAATTTATGAATAATACGCGTTGGACAAACGATAAATTTAAAGCGGAAGAAAAAATTGAGTGTTCCATTCAAATAGAAATTACAGAACGAGTTTCAACGGATGAATTTAAAGGCTCAATTCAGGTATCTGCACGTCGTCCCGTATTCGGCACATCTTACAATTCGCCTTTGATTAATTATAAGGACGATGATTTTACATTTCGTTATGTTGAATTTCAAACTTTAGATTATGCTGGTGAAGCAGGACGAAATCCGAATTTGGTTTCTGTACTAGCGTTCTATGCCAATATTATCTTAGGATTTGATTACGATTCTTATTCAAAATATGGTGGGGGTGAGTATTTTGCCAAAGCTCAATCCATCGTAGCAAACAGCACGAATGCATCGGAGCCAGGCTGGAAAGCATTTGAGGCTAACCGTAACCGTTATTGGCTATGCGAGAATATCAATAATCCAATTTACAAACCTATTCGTGCATTGTACTATGATTTCCATCGTAAAGGATTAGATACAATGTCGAAGACCAGAGATGAATCAATTCGCGTATGCGCTGATGCCATTGAAAATGTTAGAAGAGTCCATAATGATAAGCCACAATCTGTTTTTATGAAGACATTATTCGATGCTAAAGCAGATGAAGTAGTAAATATTTTTTCAGGTGCATCGGGAGATATTAAGTCGAATATGGTTTTGATATTATCTGAAATAGACCCTTCAAACGCTACAAAGTATAATAAAATTCAAACCGGCGGTAATTAATTTTTAGGTTAAGAACTGTTACAATGCTAAAGAGATTATTTGTTAAGAATTATATTCTGATTGATGAACTTGATATTTCCTTCGATAAGGGAATGTCGGTCATAACCGGTGAGACAGGCGCGGGAAAATCTATTTTATTGGGGGCATTGGAATTAATTCTCGGACAAAGAGCTGACTCCGGAACACTATTACATAAAAAGTCCAAGTGTATCATTGAAGGGACCTTTCAAATTTCGAAAGATAATTATGCTGATTTCTTTGAGAAGAATGATCTTGATTTTGAAATTGAGACGCATATCAGAAGAGAAATAACGCCCGAAGGGAAATCGCGTGCATTTATCAATGATTCCCCTGTAAATCTAGCGACGCTAAAAGAACTTACTCAGCAACTAGTAGATATTCATTCGCAACATGAAACGATGTTGTTAAACTCTGGAGCGTTTCAATTGCAGTTAGTCGATGCATACGCAAAGAACAGTAAACATCTCGTAAATTATAAAAGCCTTTTTTCAAAACTAAAAAGTGAAAAACAACAACTTGAAACGTTAAAAGAATTAGAAGCAAAAGGGAAAGCTGACCTCGATTATTTCAATTTTCAATTAACGGAGTTAGGAGAAGCGCTTTTAAAAAATGCTAATGAACAATCGCAGCTTGAACAAGATCTTGAAAAACTTGAAAATGCGGAAGAAATAAAGGAGAAATTATTCAGTGCTTATCAGAGTATAAATGGTGGAGAAGTTACCTTGCTTTCGAACTTAAAATCATGTGCTTCTCAATTACAATCGTTGATAAAATTTGATGTGCGGTATCAGGAATTCTACAACCGTTTAAACAGCAGTTGTGTTGAACTGAAAGACATTGCCGACGAATTAGAGGATGCAGCCAATGATATCAATGCCGATAGCCAACAATTACAAATTATTACAGATCGACTAAATCTCATTTATCGCTTGCAACAAAAACACCGAGTGAGTACCGTGCAAGAGTTGATGAATATTGAAGCAGATTTGGCAGAAAAAGTAACGAACATTGGTTCATTACAAGATAAAATTGAAAGCATCGAAAAGCAACTTATCGTTCTTAATAAAGAATTAATTGCGAGTGCAGATGTTTTAAGTGCGAATAGAAAAAAAGCCATTCCGAAGATTGAGACGGAGATTAATAAAATGTTAGTAGAAGTTGCAATGCCTGCAGCATCCATTAAAATTGAATGTCTCGATTTACCAATTGACGATTTTAATAGTGAGGGAGCTAACCAGATTAAGTTCTTGTTTTCTGCGAATAAAGGTGGAACACATAAAGAGATTAGCAAAGTGGCTTCTGGTGGTGAGTTATCCCGGTTGATGCTTTGCATAAAAGCGATGATGGCAGAATTATCGGATATGCCAACCGTTATATTTGATGAAATTGACACCGGAATATCAGGTGAAACTGCGGCTAAGGTGGGAGGTATTGTAAAGAAAATGGCCGAAAATCACCAGGTGATTGCCATTACCCATTTACCGCAAATGGCTGGAAAAGGACACCATCATTACTTTGTTTATAAGACGGAAGGAAAGGACAAAACACATACATCCCTTAAAATGCTGAATGATAGCGAAAGAATCCAGGAAATTGCAAGGATGCTATCCGGCGAACAATTGACCGATGCGGCAATTGATAATGCAAAAGCATTGATCGCCAACTAAGATTTCAAATATTTAAACTACTTTTGACCCATAAATTAAATACTATGGCTACTAACCTTTTAAAAGGAAAAAGAGGAATTATTTTCGGAGCATTGGACCCTAATTCAATTGCTTGGAAAGTTGCTGAACGCTGTCATGAAGAAGGAGCAACATTTACTTTAACAAATGCACCGGTTGCATTAAGAATGGGTGCAATTAACGAACTTGCTACAAAATGTAATGCGCAGGTGATTGGTGCTGATGCGACAAGCATTGAAGATTTAGAGAACTTATTTACTAAGTCGCAAGAAATATTAGGTGGTAAAATCGATTTCGTATTACACTCAATTGGTATGTCGCCTAACGTTCGTAAAGGAAGAACCTACACTGATTTAGACTACGATTATTACCATAAAACAGTAGATATTTCTGCAATGTCTTTACATAAAACACTTCAAACTGCGATGCGTTTAGACGCCATTTCAGAATGGGGTAGTGTAGTTGCATTATCATACATTGCTGCTCAACGTGTATTCCCTGATTACGGTGATATGGCGGATGCTAAATCGTTATTAGAAAGCATCACACGTAGCTTTGGATATCACTATGGAAAAGCAAAGAAAGTTCGTATCAATACGATTTCTCAATCGCCAACTAAAACAACAGCTGGACAAGGAGTAAAAGGATTTGATGGATTTTATAATTATGCGGATGCAATGTCGCCATTAGGAAATGCAAGTGCTGAAGCTTGTGCTGATTATTGCTTGACTATGTTTAGTGATTATACTAAGATGGTAACTATGCAAAACTTATTTCACGATGGTGGATTCTCATTTGCAGGAGTTAGCAACGAAGTAATGGAAAAGTTTTCTCAACAATAATTAAAATATTATTTCAAACGAAAAGAGCGACCATTTGGCCGCTCTTTTTATTTTATTCAAATCTGATTAAGACTCTTCTTTTTTCTTTTTCGAAGTTTTACCAGGCTTCACAATATTAATCTTAAGATGATCTAATTCTGCTTCGTGTGTTAGTTCAAGCGTATCGCCTTCCACTAATTCACCTTTGATGATTTCTTCAGCCATTGGATCTTCAATATACTTTTGAATTGCACGCTTTAAAGGACGAGCTCCGTAGCTGGAATCATAACCTCTGTCGGTTAAGAACTCTTTCGCTTCATCCGTTAATTTCAATTTATATCCTAATTCATTAACGCGCTTGAACAATCCTGATAATTCAATATCAATAATCTTGAAGATATCATCTTTAGTAAGACTGTTAAACATTACTACGTCATCAATACGATTTAAGAATTCAGGAGCAAATGCTTTCTTCAATGAACTTTCGATTACGCTCTTTGCATGCTCATCTGATTGACTAGAACGTGCTGTTGTATTAAATCCAACTCCTTGTCCGAATTCTTTCAACTGGCGAGAACCAATATTAGAAGTCATGATGATAATCGTGTTCTTGAAATCAATCTTACGTCCAAGGCTATCCGTCAACTGACCATCATCTAATACTTGAAGTAATAAGTTGAATACATCTGGATGGGCTTTTTCAATCTCATCTAACAATACGATAGAGTATGGCTTACGACGTACTTTTTCTGTCAACTGACCACCTTCTTCATATCCAACGTATCCCGGAGGCGCTCCAATTAAACGAGACACCGCAAATTTTTCCATGTACTCGCTCATATCGATGCGGATTAATGCATCTTCAGTATCGAATAAATATCTACTTAATACTTTTGCTAATTCTGTTTTACCAACCCCAGTAGGACCTAGGAAAATGAATGTTCCAATTGGCTTATTAGGATCTTTTAATCCTGCGCGATTACGCTGAATAGCTTTCACTACTTTTTTAACCGCTTCATCTTGTCCAATTACTTTACCTTTCAATTCATCTGGCATCTTTAATAGACGAGCTGTTTCCGCTTGAGCGATACGCGTAACTGGAATTCCACTCATCATTGCAACAACATTCGCAACATCTTCAACATCTACCGTATAGCGTTGCGTTTTTGTTTCTTCTTCCCAAGCCTTTTTAGCAGCTTCAAGCTGTTCGATTAATTGCTTTTCTGTATCACGTAAGCGAGCCGCCTCTTCGTACTTCTGACTACGAACTACACGATTTTTCTCCTGCTTAATATCAGAAACTTTATTTTCTAAGTCGATAATATTTTGAGGAACGTGAATATTCGAAATATGCACACGAGAACCAGCCTCATCTAAAGCGTCAATTGCTTTATCTGGAAGGAAACGATCGGTGATGTAACGACTAGTTAACTTAACGCAAGCATCAATTGCAGCAGGAGTATAGTTAACGTGGTGATGTTCTTCGTAACGCTCTTTGATATTATTTAAAATCTGAACTGTTTCATCTACGGAAGTAGGATCAACAATTACCTTTTGAAAACGACGGTCTAACGCACCATCTTTCTCAATATACTGACGATACTCGTCAAGTGTAGTAGCACCGATACATTGAATTTCGCCACGTGCTAATGCTGGTTTAAACATATTTGATGCATCTAAAGAACCTGAAGCTCCACCAGCACCAATAATCGTATGAATCTCGTCAATGAATAAAATTACATCAGGCGATTTTTCAAGCTCATTCATAACTGCTTTCATACGCTCTTCAAACTGACCGCGGTATTTTGTACCGGCAACTAAAGAGGCAAGATCTAAAGTAACGATGCGCTTATTAAATAAAACACGAGAAACTTTACGCTGAATGATGCGAAGGGCTAAACCTTCTGCAATTGCTGACTTACCAACTCCTGGCTCGCCAATTAAAATTGGGTTATTCTTTTTACGACGAGAAAGAATCTGCGATACACGCTCGATTTCTTTTTCGCGACCAACGATAGGGTCAAGTTTGCCTTCTTCAGCGGCTTTTGTTAAGTCGCGACCGAAGTTATCCAATACTGGAGTCTTCGACTTGCTGTCGGTTGGTTTTTTAGTTTGTCCGAAAGATGGACCTTCATCATCCTTAGAATAAGGATCATCATCACCTGATTGAGGTGACTCGGAACGGATGTTCGATTTGAACATGTCTAGTTCTTCACGCATAATGTCGTAGGTTACGCCAAACTGATTTAGGATTTGAGTAGCAATATTGTCTTCGTCTTTTAAAATTGCTAGCAACAAATGTTCTGTCCCAATAATTTCAGATTTGAAAATTTTAGCTTCCAAATAAGTAATCTTAAGCGCCTTTTCAGCTTGCTTGGTTAAAGGTATATTAGTTAGATTATTAGAGGTCGTTGTGTTGCCTTTTACAGCGTTTTCAACAGACTTACGAAGTTCGACAAGGTTAATACTTAGGGATTTTAAAAATTTAATAGCCATTCCTTCTCCCTCGCGAATAAGTCCTAATAACAAATGCTCAGTGCCTATATATTCATGGCCTAAACGTAATGCTTCTTCTCGGCTAAAGGAGATAACATCTTTTACTCTCGGAGAAAATTTTGCTTCCATGGTGTTTTATAATTTCGGTTTTTTAACGATTAGTTTTAAAAAAGGTTTTGGTTTTATTTGGCCTAAACGATTTATTTCAAAAATCATTTTAATTTTTCAAATTTCAACAACTACTTAACCATTTTTTATCACCAATTTTTATAGCCGTTTTTGTTAATAATTACTCTTGATTTTGCTCAAAAATATGCTTCCATTTAATTAACTTCGTGGCTTATCGTTGGGTATTTATCAACATTCTTATTAATAGCTATAAACGGCTGTTTTTCAACGGTATTTCGTTACTAACAAAAACAATTAAAAACAACTTATAAAAAACCAATGGCTGAAGGCGAAAAGATTATTCGAATTAATATCGAAGATGAAATGAAGACGGCATACATCGACTACTCGATGTCTGTTATTGTGTCACGTGCATTACCTGATGTAAGAGATGGATTAAAACCTGTACATCGTCGTGTGTTATTCGGAATGCAGGAACTAGGAGTGATGTCAAATCGCCCATATAAAAAGTCGGCGAGAATTGTAGGAGAGGTATTAGGAAAGTACCATCCACATGGTGATAGCTCTGTTTATGATACGATGGTTCGTATGGCCCAGGAATGGTCTTTACGTTATACGTTAGTAGATGGACAAGGAAACTTTGGATCTGTAGATGGCGATAGTCCTGCAGCGATGCGTTACACTGAGGCAAGATTAAAGAAGATTGCTGAGGAGATGTTGAATGATATTGACAAGGATACCGTTGATTTCCGTTTGAACTTCGATGATACCTTGGAAGAGCCAACGGTTTTACCAGCTAAAATTCCTAATCTTTTAGTGAATGGAGCTGCGGGTATTGCAGTAGGTATGGCGACCAATATGGCTCCGCATAACTTAACGGAAGTATTAAATGCCATTATTGCTTATATCGACAATAAAGATATTACCATCGAGGAGTTGATGAAGTTTGTAAAGGCTCCTGATTTCCCTACCGGTGGAATTATTTACGGATATACGGGTGTGAAGGATGCATTAGAGACGGGTAGAGGACGTATCGTTATTCGCGCAAAAGCTATTATTGAGAATTTAGATAATGGTCGCGAGCGAATTATTGTGACTGAAATTCCATATCAGGTGAATAAGGCGGATATGATTAAGAAAACCGCTGATTTGATTAACGAGAAGAAGATTGAAGGAATCTCCGATATTCGTGATGAGTCCGATCGTGATGGTATGCGCGTGGTTTATGAAATTAAGCGCGATGCAATGGCCAATGTAGTTTTAAACAACCTTTATAAGTACACCGATTTACAAAATTCGTTTAGCGTAAATAATATTGCCTTAGTTGGTGGCCGTCCAATGATGTTAAATCTTAGAGATTTAATTCATCATTATGTGGAGCATCGTCATGAGGTATTAATCCGCAAGACGCGCTACGAATTAGCAGAAGCTGAAAAAAGAGCGCATATCTTAGAAGGTTTATTAATTGCCTTAGACCATTTAGATGAAGTAATCGCTTTAATTCGTAAGTCGCAAACTCCAGATGAAGCAAAATCTGGCTTAATGACTAATTTCCAATTGAGCGAGATTCAATCGAAGGCTATCCTTGAAATGCGTTTACAGCGTTTAACAGGACTAGAGCGTGATAAAATCCGTGATGAGTACGCTGAAATCATGAAGATGATTGAGAATTTCAAGGCAATTCTTGCTGATGAAGGCTTGAGAATGACCATCTTAAAAGGCGAAATGAACGAAATGCTGGAGAAGTATGGTGATGAAAGAAGAACAGAAATCGTTTATATGGCAGATGATATCTCAATGGAAGATATGATTGCTGATGAAGCGGTGGTTGTAACGATTTCACATCTTGGTTATATTAAAAGAACTCCACTAAACGAGTACCGCACGCAAAGTAGAGGTGGGAAAGGAGCGATGGGAACGGCGACACGAGATGAGGATTTTGTGGAGCATTTGTTTGTAGCTACCAACCATAATTACCTATTGTTATTTACTGAAAAAGGTAAATGCTTCTGGTTAAGAATATTTGAAATTCCGGAAGGAACAAAAACATCGAAAGGCCGTGCGCTTCAAAACCTGATTAATATTTCAGCAGATGATAAGGTAAGAGCGTTTGTAAACGTAAACAACTTAGATCAGGAAGATTACCTGAATAACAACTATATCATCCTTTGTACAAAAGAAGGTACGATCAAAAAGACGCAATTAGAAGCTTATTCTCGTCCTCGTCAGAATGGTATTAATGCAATCACGATTAATGAAGGTGATGAGTTATTAGAAGCAAGATTGACCAACGGAACCAACGAAATTTTATTAGCAGTGAAATCGGGTAGAGCAATTCGCTTTAACGAAAGTACTGTTCGTCCGATGGGCCGTAATGCTGCAGGAGTTCGTGGGGTATCCTTTGATGAGGCGAATGATGAGGTAATCGGAATGGTTTGTATATCCGACCAAAATAAAGAGACCATTTTAGTCGTTTCAGAAAAAGGCTACGGAAAGCGATCAGATATCGAAGATTATCGCGTTACTAACCGTGGAGGAAAAGGAGTTAAAACGCTTCAAGTGACTGAAAAAACGGGAAATCTGGTAGGCATTAAATCGGTAGTTGATGGCGATGAGTTAATGATTATCACCAAAAATGGTATCACCATCCGTATGTCGGTAAACGATTTAAGGGTAATGGGTCGTGCGACTCAGGGTGTTAAAGTAATCAAGTTGGGCGATGATGACGATATCGCTTCAGTTGCTAAAATTGAAGAGAGCGTGTTAGCAGCGGAAGGGCAAACTGAAAATGGAGAAGACATAATCGCGGTTGTTACAGAAGATGGTACAACTTCGGAAACTGCTCCAAATGAGGAGTCAGCACCTGAATCAAATGATAATCCAACAGAAAATAACGATAATAATCCAGAAGAAAATACTGAAATCTAAACTTTAGCTAAAATTCATAAAACAATCTAAATGAAAAAGTTATCTAAAATATTTGCATTGCTAATTTTTGTCGGATTCAACTCATACGCTCAAAAAGCGGAGTTGCAATCTGCAATGAACTACGTTAAATGGAACGATTTAGAAAAAGCAAAAACTTCCATTGACAATTGTACAGCCAACGAATCGACCATGGGTATGGCGAAGACATGGTACTGGAGCGGATTTATATACCAGGCAATTGCTGACAGCAAAGAAGAAAAGTTAGCATCATTAAAACCAGGAGCATTAGAGCAGGCATTAAAATCCTATAAAAAGGCCCTTGAACTAGACGCTAAATCAAATGATTACACGCAAGAGATCACTGAAAAAATGCGAAATATTGCCTACAATTATATGGAACTAGGAATCACGAACTTCCAGGAAAAGAAGTACGAAGACGCCTTGAAGAACTTCGAGATCGGTATAGCGGTTAAGAAAGACTTCTTTAATCAGACGGATACAAACGGAATAAACAATTGCGCTTTGTCAGCTTATAAGTCAGGCCAATATGCTAAAGCAGCTTTATATTACAATCAGGTTATCAGTTTAAATGCTGGCGATGCAAGAACTTTTATGGCATTATCGAGCACGTATTTAAATCAAAATGACACGACATCAGCTTTAAAAGCACTAGGTCAAGGAATTTCAAAATATCCTCAGGATAAAGACCTTGCAAGTCGTCAATTCAACTTATACTTGATAAGTGGAAAAGCAAGTGAAGCGTATACAGAGGCTGAAAAATCAATTCAATTAGATCCGACAAATGCTAATTTATACCTTAATAAAGGAATTTTAGCTGAACAATTGAACAAACCAGCTGAAGCTGAAACATCTTATAAGAAAGCTATTGAGTTAAACCCTGGATTATTTGATGCTCAATATAATATGGGAACTTTCTATTACAATCAAGGGGTAGAAATGAACCGTAAGGCCAACGACATTAAAGATAATGCGAAATACGAGGCAGCTAAGAAACAAGCCGACGAAAAGTTCAAGTTAGCATTGCCATATTTAGAGAAAGCATTTGAGCTTAACAGAAAAGATACTGGCGTTTTACAATCACTGAAAGTGTTGTATTCAAGAGCAGGGAATCAGGAGAAAGTTAACATGATTAACAAGGCGATCGAAGAAGCCAAGAAATAAAGCAATTACTTCATAAGAGGGCCTAAAACCCTCTTTTTGAAGTAATTGCTATTTAACATAATATTAATTATATAACAATTATAGGTCGTTATAAAGTCCGGTATTGCGGAATCCTTTGGGCTTCCGGCGGGCCGTTTCAAAGTCAACGCTACCTGGTGAAATCATCACAAACTTCGACTTATCCTTGGTTGTATATTCGTAATCGTAAATGCAATAAGTGATTGAATCACGGTTCATTTTTTTGTGCGTGAAGTATTGAAAATTGAAATCCATTTCAATAAGCAAACCTTTATGAATCTGCTTATCGCCCATTTTAAATAAGGAATCCAGAATCCTTCGATTCTTGCGCAAGACATTATTTACGTTCCTGACGTAATTGTTGACATTGCCATTTACACGATTGTTGTAGACATTTCTGCAGGAATCGCCACAGAACTTCTTGTCATATCGGCCCCTTAATGGTTCCGAACATTCTAAACAGTAATTTGTAATCATAGTTATTAGGTTTAAAATTAAAGTGCTTTACCTAGTTAGCATCGATTCTGAAGTATTACAAAAACATCCAAAATCAAATGTTGAAATCAAAATTATTAGCCACTTTAAAAATTTCAAGTCCCTGATCAATTTTACTATTAACAGGCTTTTGTTAAATATCCTAAACCCTCCAAAATTCCTTTTTCCCTTCGTAAATCAAGGCCTTAGATGCCAATTTCCGGCTCAAAAACCCACATTAAACGTTTGTAAACGACTATAAGTACTTAATAACCGAATAATCGGTCAAGGCCATATTTACTTTGCGGTGTTCATTAATCAGGGTTTCCGGAGACCCCGATAAACAATTTAAAATAACATGAAAAACCTAAAAAACAGAGTCAATTTAATTGGCAACCTGGGCACAGACCCAGAAATCAAAACGCTGGATGGCGGACAAAAGCTGGCTAAAATAGCCATTGCTACTAACGAAAGTTACAAAAACACCAAGGGTGAAAAAGTAACAGAAACCCAATGGCATAATCTGGTTGCCTGGGGAAAGACAGCAGAGTATTTCGAGAAATATGCAAAAACTGGAAATAAGGCTGTGATTGAAGGGAAATTGGTTAACCGAAACTACACCGACAAAAATGGGATCAAACGTTACATCACAGAAATTGTGGTTGATGAAGTGATGTTGTTTGGTTCAAGTGTGCGAAATGAGGTTGATTAATTGATTTTGGTGAGGCTTTTTGATTGTCGGGCGCTTTCATTTTTTTAAAATATAGGCCTTGATTTTTATCAAAAAGCAAAAAAGTCGGTGTTTAACATTCGTTAGGCACCGCTTTTTTATTTTATGAAATAAACTCGACAATTTTGTCAGCCGCTCTTTGTGAAGCCCCAGCGCCACCAAGCTTTTCTTTTAATAATTGGTAGTCGGCTAGAACACGTGATCGCACATCATCTTTTAAAATTTCGTTCAGCTCCGCTACAATATTGGGTGTGTTTAGTTCCGACTGAATAAGTTCCTTAACCACCATTTTATCCATGATTAAATTAACCAAGGATATATACTTTACCTTAATTATCCGCTTGGCAATTTCGTAGGATATTTTACTTCCTTTATAACAAACCACTTCGGGCACATTAAATAAGGCCGTTTCTAAAGTAGCCGTTCCGCTAGTGACTAATGCTGCATGTGCATTTTGCAACAAGGAATAGGTTTTACCCTGAACCAGTTTTACCGGATACTTTTCTGTAAATGGTTGATAGAAATCCAATTCTTGTCCTGGAGCAACCGCCACCACAAACTGATAATCGAGAAAGTCGTTTGATACCGATAGCATAATCGGCAACATCGAATTTATTTCCTGCTTACGACTTCCTGGCAACAAAGCAATAATTGGTTTTTCTGAAAGTCCATTTTTTGCTTTCCAGGAGCCGTCTGAATTAGAATTATCCAAAGATTGAATCGCATCTAAAAGCGGATGACCTACAAAATCAACCTTACAATCGAACCGCTCATAAAATTCCTTTTCGAAAGGTAAAATCACCAGCATTTTATCAATATCTCTTTTGATCTGATGAACCCGGGATTGTTTCCAGGCCCAGATTTGAGGAGAGATATAATAAACCGACTTTATATTTTGTTCTTTGACAAATGAAGCTATCCGAAGATTAAATCCAGGATAATCGATAAAGATTACCACATCCGGAGAAAACTGTAGAATATCGCTTTTGCAAAATTTAATATTCTTGGTGATGGTCGGAAGGTTTTTCACCACTTCAATAAATCCCATAAATGCCAAATCACGATAATGCTTTACGACTTCAGCACCCTGAGCCTGCATCAAATCGCCACCCCAACAACGAAAAATAGCTTGCGGGTCTTTTTCTTTAATGGCCTTAATAAGATTCGCTCCATGTAAATCACCCGAAGCTTCGCCAGCAATTATGTAATACTTCATGATCGATTTACTATTACCATTTATAATTCAAAAGTATTTATTTAATCAATGCCACTTAACTGAATTCAAATGCTGAATAGCATGATGAGCAGTCAAATCAAATTGAACCGGCACTAACGATACATACCCATTTTTTAAAGCCCATTCATCGGTGTCATCGCCTTTATCCAGATTCACAAAATCACCTTTCATCCAATAATACTTTCTTTTATGAGGATCTAGTCGTTCATCAAAAGTCTCTACATATTTAGCATTTGCCTGGCGACAAACTTTTATACCTTTTACTTTTGACATAGGCAATTTAGGAATGTTCACATTTAACAGTGTTCCTTCTTGCAAACCGATTTTCAGAATTCGCTTGACAATAATTTTAGCATAATGCTTCGCGACTGTAAAATCAGCATCAATATTAAAATCACATAAGCTGAAACCAATGGATGGAATTCCTTCGATGGCGCCTTCAACGGCTGCCGACATTGTTCCTGAATAAATCACATTAATCGAAGAATTGGATCCGTGGTTAATTCCCGAAACCAAGATATCTGGTTTGCGATGTAAAACTCTATTGACCGCCAACTTAACACAATCAGCAGGAGTTCCCGAACATTGATAGGAATCTACCACACTAAACACACTTACTTTATCGAGGCGCAAAGGCTTATTGATTGTGATGGCATGTCCCATTCCAGACTGCGGACTATCGGGCGCGACAACAACTACCTCCCCTATCGTTTTCATTACTTCTACCAGATTACGTAAACCTGGCGCAGTGATTCCATCGTCGTTGGTAATAAGGATAATTGGCTTACTGCTTTTTTTAGTAGCCGTTTTAGCAGGACTAACTTTCATATTGGTGGTTTTCATGCCTTGCGATTTTATCTTGATTTTTCAGCCAACATTGGTACAAACTTGAACTTTGTTAACTCGATAATTTCTGTTTCAGTTGCTGATTTTTTAAGTACGGTAGTCATGATTTGCTCATTTCCACTTCCAACAGGAATAACCATTAATCCACCAACTTTTAACTGATCTACTAATGCTTGTGGAATCATCGGTGCGCCGCAGGTAACAAGAATTTTATCATAGGGAGCAAACGCAGGATGCCCTTTAAATCCATCACCAAAAAACGATTTAATTGTTTTATAACCAAGTCGCTCAAATTGCTTTTTAGCCTGATCATGCAATTCACGAAAACGCTCCATCGTGAATAATTTAACACCTATTTCAGCTAACACGCAGGACTGATACCCTGAACCAGTTCCGATTTCAAGCACTTTTTCATTCTTCTGAGGATCGAGCAATTGCGTTTGAAATGCCACGGTATAAGGCTGTGAAATTGTTTGTCCGCAGGAAATAGGAAACGCTTTATCATCCTGATAGGCAAAATCAAGGAACGCATTATCCATAAAAAAATGTCGCGGAATCTTATCAATTGCCTCTAAAACGGCCTTGTTTTCAATACCTTTCTCCTTTAATTGCGTCACTAGCTTTCTACGCAGTCCTTGATGTTTAAACGAATCTACCATAATCACTTTACAAAATTAGAAGCTATATGCTTTGTATTCCTCTAGTAAAAAAATATCTTCCAATAGTTTTTAACAATGAAAATTGCCGAAAAAATATGGTAATTTCGCAGAAAATTTGAGCGATGCTAAAGATTGGTGTTTTAGGTGCAGGTCATTTGGGTAAGATTCATATTAACCTACTAAAAGAAATTAGTGCTTTTGAGCTGATAGGGTTTTACGATCCTGATCAAGACAAGGCTGATCAAATTAAAGATGTAAAGTATTATTCTTCGATGGATGAGTTGATGGAGGAATGCGATGTAATCGATATTGTTACTCCAACAGTGAACCATTACGAATGTGCCGTGAAAGCGCTTCGAAACTCCAAACATATTTTTATCGAGAAACCATTAGCCAACACCATACAAGAGGCGAAGGATATGATGGGACTTGCTGAAGAGGCTAATGTAAAAGTGCAGGTAGGACATGTTGAGCGTTTTAATCCGGCATTCATTGCAGCACAAGGATTCATCAAGCAACCGCTGTTTATTGAAACTCATCGTTTAGCCCAATTTAATCCGAGAGGTACAGATGTATCTGTCGTTTTAGATTTGATGATTCATGATATTGACATTGTATTAAGTACAGTTAAATCGACGATTAAAAAAATCAGTACAAGTGGTGTTGCTGTGGTAAGTGACACTCCAGATATTGCAAACGCAAGAATTGAATTTGATAATGGTTGCGTAGCTAATTTAACTGCATCGAGAATTTCTCTAAAGAACATGCGCAAGACAAGATTCTTTCAGAAGGATGCATATATATCAGTTGACTTTTTAAAGAAGTCATCAGAAATTGTACGACTTAAAGAAGTAGAAGGAACGCCCGATCCATTTGCTATGACAATCGACTTAGGTGAAGGAAAAGGAAGCAAACAAATTTATTTTGAGAATCCTAAAATTCAGGAGTCGAATGCAATTAAAGAAGAGCTTACCTCGTTCGCTGAATCAATCCGAAACGACAAAGTTCCGATGGTATCTATTCACGATGGATACGAAGCATTAGTGGTTGCACATCAGATCGCTGATAAATTAAAATCTGTTCCTCCAATCGCATAATCATGAAATATTTCCAATCACTTTTACTATTACTATTGGTGGCATTTGTAATTACAAGTTGCAATCCTGATGAAAGAGAACCAGCTTATCTAATTATAAACAGGGTGAATGTTTCATCTAATCCTCAGACGCAAGGAAGTAACAGTAGTAATGTAAAAGATGTTTGGGTGTATGTGGATAACCAATATTTGGGAACGTATCAGCTACCAGCGAGAATTCCTGTTTTAGAGGAAGGAACAAAGAATGTTGTTTTGCGAGCTGGTATTTTAGAAAATGGTATTTCCGCAACTCATAGTGCCTATCCTTTGTACAATTCTGATACTCGTAATATAAATTTTATTCCAGGACAAGAAACAACAATCGATACGTTTAACGTCGCTTACTTTCCAGCGTTGATATACACTTGGTATGAAGATTTTGAAAAAGATGCTATTGGTGGAGGATTTAGTCTATCACCTGAGCCAAATAATAATCTAGCTCCATTAGCTACAGACTCTGTAGATGTTTTTGAAGGTGTTCGTTGTTTGAAGATGAAAGTCGATGGAACCAACTATGTTTCAGATATAGAGACTAACGGCGATGGATATGTACTTTATCGTGGAAAAGATATATATCTTGAAATGAACTATAAGTGCGACCATGAATTTACTGTTGGATTAAGAGGCATGCTGGCAAATGACAAACGAAATATTCCAGTACTTTTATTTAACCCATCATACTCGTGGAAAAAAATATACATCAACTTAAGCAAGTTTGTTAATAGCAATTTTGATGTTCCCAAATTTAAAGTTTACTTTTATTTAACTACACCCCCTGGAGGAGCAGACGCTACCGTTTACCTCGACAATTTAAAACTCATCAGCAATTAAACCATGAACAAAACTTTACAAGTTGTAAAATATGTGGTGGCTGATTTACTTTCAGCTACAATTGCATGGGGTATCTTTTATTTCTATAGAAAGGCACAGATTGAATCGGTTTTATTCGGTTATATCCCTTTTCAGCCTGATGATAATTTCTTTTTAGGAATCACATTACTACCTATCCTTTGGGTAATAGTGTACGCATTAATGGGTACTTACAACGATATTTATCGTAAGTCGAGGTTAAAAGAATTCGGACAAACTTTCATTATTTCGATTATTGGCTGTTTGATAATATTTTTTACCTTATTATTGGACGATACAATTATTTCTTACAAGAGTTATTATAGTTCATTTGTTACATTATTCCTCTTACAATTTGGAATTACATTTACTGTTAGATTTATTATAACAACTGTTACAGCCCGAAAAATAAAGGGCCGTAAAATTGGTTTTAACACCATAATCATTGGTAGTTCCCAAAAGGCTGTAAGCTTATTTAATGAATTAGAATCAGAGCCATTAAGTCAGGGTTATAAGTTTATAGGATTTGTTCATGTTGATAATACAAACGGAAAATACTTCAAAGAGCAACTACCACATTTAGGGGGAATTGAGGAGGTGGGAAAAATAATCGAAGAAAACAAAATTGAAGAAGTACTCATAGCAATTGAGTCGAGCGAACACGAGTTTATAGGAAGAATTATTAATGATTTAGAAGACAAAGACATCATCATTAAGATCATGCCTGATATGTATGATATTTTATCAGGTTCAGTAAAGATGACTTCAATCTTTGGATCACCTTTAATAATTATTAATCCGAGTTTAATGCCTATTTGGCAACAATCATTAAAGCGAATTATTGATATATTTATTTCATTAATCTTCTTGATTTTATTATCACCATTGTACTTAATCACCGGTGCAATTGTAAAATTCACTTCTAAAGGTCCTGTGTTCTTTTCGCAAGAGAGAATTGGTCTTCACGGAAATCCTTTTATCATTTTTAAATTCCGGTCGATGTATCTTGATGCAGAAAAAGGTGGCCCTATGTTATCTAGTTCATCGGACTCACGCATCACGAAGTTTGGTAAGTTCATGCGTAAAATACGCTTGGATGAAATCCCTCAGTTTTATAATGTGCTGATTGGAGACATGTCGCTGGTTGGTCCTCGCCCAGAGCGACAATTTTTCATTGATCAGATTATGAAAGAAGCACCTCACTACCGCCACTTGCATAAAGTTCGTCCTGGTATTACTTCATGGGGACAAGTAAAATACGGCTATGCAGAAAATGTACAGCAGATGATTCAACGATTGAAGTTTGACATCATTTACATTGAGAACATGTCGTTAGCCCTTGATTTTAAGATTTTGTTTTACACGCTTAAGATCATTATACAACGTTCAGGAAAATAGTTTTTAGTTTAAGCGCTCAAATCCATCAGCTTCACCGATTGGCAAGTCGGGCTTTGAGCAGTTGAAAATCTTAAGCGGAACATTGATTTTTTCAAAAACCTCACAGATATGCGTATCCGTAGTATCAGTAATAAATATTTGTCCGAATGTTTCGTTACTCACTAATTCCATTAATCTTGTGATACGATGAACATCTAACTTATCGAATATATCATCCAACAGTAATAATGGTTTCACTCCGCTATATTCACTTATCAATTCAAACTGTGCTAGTTTAATTGCTAATACAAAAGACTTCTGCTGACCTTGAGATCCAATTTTTCGAACCGAGTGATTATTGAGTAATAGTTCCAGATCATCACGATGAATTCCAACAGATGTATATTGAAGTGCTAAATCTTTATGAATACTTACCTTTAATAATTCTGACAACGATTGTTCAAATAACTTCGATTCATATTGTAAATCGACGCGCTCTTTATCATCCGTAAGAAAGGAATAATACTTATTAAAAATCGGAATAAAACGCTCTATAAACTCTTTGCGCAAATGAAAAATCTGGGTACCGGCATTCGATAATTGCTCGTCAATAATTTGCAATAACGATTCATCGGGCATCATTCCTCGAGGAGTATTTTTAAGCAATGAATTTCGCTGTTGTAAAATACGGTTATAACTAACAAGCAAATCAAGATAATGATGGTTATACTGACTGATAATACTATCCATCAACTTACGACGCTCCTCTCCGGAACCGGTGATTAAAATCTGATCGACAGGTGCTACCATAACAACAGGTAATAGCCCGATATGCTCACTTAACTTCTGATATTCTTTATGATTTCGTTTAACGACCTTTTTACTTCCTGATTTCATTCCGATAAAAACCTCATCGGCAAAATCATTATCCTTTAGAAAGAATTTACCTCCGATAGAAAAGTAATTACTTCCATGCATAATATTAATGCTATCGGTAGAATGAAAATAACTCTTGCAAAGCCCTAAATAATGTATTGCATCAAGGATGTTCGTTTTACCTGATCCATTTGGCCCTGTAAGCGCATTAGCCCCTTGATCGAACTCAAATTCAGCTTCCTTATAATTTTTGAAAGAAAATATCGTTAACCTCTTTAAATACATCTCTACAAAATTACATTTAAATTTAAACTCTTTAACCTTGATTAA
>JBKCGZ010000174.1:0-3140 GCA_046303115.1 Bacteroidota bacterium
GACTCCATATTATTTTATAAGAAGGATAGCCTTCACCTTCGTACCATTCATTAAAATAATAATCAAGATTTAATCCTGAAGCATTTTCAAAATGATTTTTCAAATTCGAAGTTGTTGCATTTTTAAATGCCAAGGAAGGATCACTTAAATAATTGCGAAGAGCAGTAAAAAACGTTTGATCACCCAATATAAATCTGAGTTGATGTAATATCATCGCTCCTTTATTGTAGGTTAATCGACTATTAAAAATTCGACCAACACTTGTAGTATCTGAACACTTAACGCTTCCCCATTTCAGACTCGTAACTGAATTAATTTTAACCTTTTTAAATTGTAGCCAATAGTTAGGTGGATAATAATACTCATATGGCAAACCAGATAAATAAGTTGCAAATCCCTCATTTAACCAGATGTCTTCCCAAGTATTACATGTTATTTTATCGCCAAACCAATGATGTGCTAATTCGTGCGCCATCAGTTCATGTCCAAAGTTATTAATGAATGAAATAGTCTGATGCTCCATTCCTCCACCCCATCCAAATTGCGCTTGTCCGTATTTCTCATTGCTAAAAGGATATACTCCAAACAACGAATCAAACAATTGCATCGTCGGAATTAAATCCAACAATTGAGTTGAAGCATTTATTGAATCTTCGGGATAAACGAAATTTTGTACTAGTGTATTAGTTGTATCAAATGGAATATTAAACTCAATCAATGAATAATTAGTAACAGCAAAAGCAATTAAATAAGTAGCTATTGGAAAGCGATGCTTCCAATGTACAATTTTGGAAGTACCATTAACTTGCTGATTAACTAATATTCCATTACTAACGGCAACCCTATCCGAAGGAACTTCTAAAAACACATCAATAGAATCGGCCTTGTCATTCAGCGTATTTTTGCAAGGCCACCAGTCGGATGCACCGTAAGGCTGGGAAAGTGTCCAAATAATCGGATTACCTTGATGTGATCCTTGCTTGAATGATCCGAATCCAGAACTTGAAGGAACACCATGGTAATAAATCGTGATTGAATCATTTGATTGAATACTTTGCACTGGAATAAATAACTGATTATTCTGATGCAAAAAAGAAAGTGATTGCTGATGAAAAATAATACTATCACACCCTAATGAATTACTTAAATCAAGAAATAAAGTATCGATGTTTAAACTTACTGCTTTAAAATTTAGCTGCACATTTCCAATTATAAAATTTTGTGTTGGATTAACCGACCAAAAGCATTTGTAATAGGTCACATCAATATTATCTGATTGACTATTTGTATTTATTGATGCAACATCATTTAAAAATCGACAGGATTCTGATTTTGCAATTGCTTCCAGCTCCGTGTCCTGGCAAAAGCTACTTTTTGGTAAAATAACATGAGCGAAAAAGCAGAAAAACCAGAAAATATTTTTTTTCATCTTTTTGTCAATTCTTTTTCAATAAAATAGATCAACATTTATACTTTGATTTAGTGGGATAAAGTAACCTAATACTGCTCCCTACCGCAAATAATTATCAAACAGAGTAGATTTATAAATCTGATCTCGGTATATTAAAATTATAAGCACCCTGTCCGACCACCATCTACAGGAACATTAATTCCGTTGATATACGCAGCTGCTGGCGATGCAAGAAAAGCAACTGCGGCTGCAATTTCTTCCGGTCTGCCAAACCTACCCGCAGGAATTTCTGAAAGCATTTCTTGCTCTACCTCATCGATTGAATGATTTTGTTTTTGCGATTTATTTTCGATGATAGAGGATAATCGTTGTGTTGCTGTTGCACCTGGCAATACATTGTTTACAGTAATTCCGAATGGCGCCACTTCAACTGAAAGTGTTTTTGACCAATTAGCCACTGCTGCGCGAATGGTATTAGAAACACCTAGTCCTTTAAGCGGTTGTTTTACGCTCGTAGAGATAATGTTGATTATTCTTCCAAACTTCGCTTCTTTCATTCCTGGTAGAACTGCTTGCGCGATTAAATGATTGCAAAGCAAATGCTGATTGAATGTGTTTAAAAATGCTTCTGTTGTAGCATTCACAATCGGTCCACCGGGAGGACCTCCAGTATTATTTACTAAAATATGAATTGGATTTCCTGCCTTAACAAAATCATCAACAACTGTAGCTACTTGCGCAGGATTTGAAAAGTCAGCTGCTAAATAATGATGTTGCTGTCCGTTTGGAGTTGGCAGCTCACTACAAGTAACTTTCAATGCATCTTCGTTACGAGCTAAAAGAATTATTCTAGCGCCCAACAATGCTAATTCCGTCGCAGCTGCTCTTCCAATCCCTTGGGAACTTCCACAAACGAGGGCGGTGTGATTCTGTAAATTTAGATTCATGAGGTAAATCAATTAAGGATATTACAAAGGAAACTTTGATAGTTTGATACGATTAAGTTACTTTGCTTTTCAATACTACAAATGTAATCGCTATGGCAATCGCTACCCCAATTAATTTAAATAAATGGATTGATGAAAACCGACATTTATTAAAACCCCCTGTAGGTAACAAACTTGTTTATGAATTGAGTGAAGATTTCATTGTAATGGTGGTAGGTGGTCCTAACTCCCGCAAGGATTATCACTTTGAGGAAGGGGAAGAACTTTTTTACCAATTAGAGGGCGATATTACTGTGAAGACTATTCAAGATGGTAAGCATGTAGATGTGAATATTAAAGCCGGGGAAATGTTTTTATTACCTCCACGCATTCCGCATTCACCGCAAAGAGGACCTAATACGGTAGGCTTGGTGATAGAAAGAAAGCGTAAAGAAGCCGAGATTGATAAATGCATGTGGTTTTGTGAATCATGCGCGACCAAATTATACGAAGCTGAATTTTCGTTAGAAGATATTGTAGAGCAGTTAAAGGCTGTGATGGAAAAATTCTACGGGGATGAAGCTTTACGCACTTGTAAAGAGTGTCATGCAGTGATGGAAGTTCCAAAGTGATATCTTAATCACTACATTTTAAACTGATCCAGCTTAAAATGATTTTTTAACCAACGAGGCAGAATTATCGCTCCTACAAAAATGTAAGGGTAATAACTTAGAATTCTCCATAGTAATCCTAACGCCGATGCCAATCCGTTCGGAATAAATTCATTTAAGAAATTACTGAAA
>JBKCGZ010000175.1:0-2526 GCA_046303115.1 Bacteroidota bacterium
ACTTGGACTAGGACTGCTAACTTGAAAACTACACGATGCACCAACTTGTATAGTTACAGACGAAGTACAGAATACAACCCCATTAATGGTTTCCGTGCAAATAACTGTATAAATTCCTGGAGCGGAATACTGGTGTGACACTGTTGTTCCTGAACCAACTGAATTATCGCCAAATTCCCAATCAACTTGTGTAAGATTAGAACTAACAATATCAGAAAAGTTATAAATGAAATTGTTTGAAGAATCTTGCGAAAATATAAGGTTGCAAAAGCTGATTGAAATCTGTTGTGTATAGCTGCATAACGGAATTGCATTCGTTGAATCTAATACCGACATCGTCACAGTATAATTTCCCGATTGAGCGAAAGTATGTGTTGGCTGTGGACTAACCATGCTTGAGCCATCACCAAAGTTCCATAATAGTGCCGCATTGGGATAGGATGTATTATTCGGTATAAAATCAAATGTATTTGGATTGCCAACTTGCGTGGCTGTAAAGTAGCAAAGCTGTGCATTTGAAGTTAAGCCGATTAAGATAATACTTAGTAATAAGAAGTACTTGTTCATGTTGTTTGTTTTGGGCAATCAAATATAGGAAATTTTCGGGGGTGTTTAATATTTAACTATTTTAGTAATATGAAGAAATTATTGTGGCTAACGGCAATAGTAATATTTACGATGATAAGTCAACGTTTATCGGCTCAGTGTTTAGTAACAGCTGCAAATACAGTATTAGCTTCTTGTAATCAAAATAATGGAGTTGTGGAGTTGACATTTAATGGTGGAGCACCTCCTTATTCAGTAAATTTTAATGGTCTACCATTAGGAACATTGAGTAATACACTTCAAATAAGTGGACTTGGCCCTGGAACGTATGGGTTTTCAGTTACCGATATAAATAATACCGTTTGCACCGGTGATGTTTCAGTAATGGTAAGTTCCATTTTAAGTTTCCCTCCGCAAATTTCGATATCAAGTGTTCCTCCTTCTTGTGATACATGCATGGATGGATCTATAATAGCAATGGTCATAGGCACCGCACCATTTACATATATGTGGAGTAACGGATCAACAACCTCAAACCAATATAATTTACCATGTGGACTTTATAATTTAGTTGTTACAGATGCTAACGGTTGTTCTACTGCCGTAGCGCCTATGCTAAATTGCGCAGGGGCTGGTACACACTATCTTCGAGGTAAAACATTTTATGATGTCAATAATGATTCTGTTTATAACGTTGGCGACTATCCATTAAGTAATCAAACTGTACAATTGCTCCCTGCCAATTTAATTGTCTATTCCAATATGAATGGTGATTATTCTTTCTTGGTAGATACAGGTTATTATCAATTGGCTTTTGTTCCTCAATCCAATTCCGCATTTCAACATGCAGTTGTATCAGATACTTTAACTGTCAATGTTACTAATCAAAGTATATTAAATCTTGATTTTGTATTGTCACCTGATAGTGCATCAAGTGACTATACAGTGTTCAGCAATTTCTGGCTTCCGCGATGTAATTCAATTCAATCGCTTATCACCGCAGTGACAAACAACGGAACTACTATTGATTCTTTAAATGTGCATATTGTTTTTCCTGCGTCTGTTGGCTATCAAAGTTCAACTTCATTGGCATTAGTAAATGGAGATACTTTAATTTATCCATTGAATCCAGTCCTTCCTGGTCAAACCGTTTATTTATACAGCAATTTTTTATTGCCATCTGCAGGTAGTCAATTATCCATTACCTCGTTTGTAACAAAAATAGATAGTAATAACAATTCGACAAGTTTTGATACTACCACTACCAATACGCAAATCATTTGCGGTTGTGATCCAAATGACAAGCAGGTTAGTCCACAAGTTGCATATGTTGGAATCGATGAAACGCTAAATTATTTAATTCGCTTTCAAAATACGGGCAACGATACTACTTTTAAAGTTGTTGTCATAGACACCTTAGACGCACAAATAAATCCAAATTCATTTAAACTAATTGCATATTCTCATCCTTGCCAAGTTTTTAAAGATGGAAACATTCTGCAATTTGTATTTGATAATATTTTACTTCCAGATAGTAATACAAATGAAGCTGAAAGTCATGGATATGTTTTCTTCTCAACCGATGTAAATGACAATAGCAATTCAATGACTATTCAAAACAAGGCGCATATTTATTTTGATGCCAATGCAGATGTTGAAACTCCGTATGCTTACACCTCATTTGTGGTTTGTGTTGGAGTGAGTGAAGTATTGAAAAATGGAGAGTTAGAAGTATTTCCTAATCCTACTTCAGAATTCATCAACTTGAATTTTGAAAAAATAGTTGATCATCAATATTCTTTTTCACTTTTTAATTCCAATGGACAGGTTTTAATTTCTGATAGGGAATTAGAAACTGAATTGATTAAACTTTCTTCTGATTTATTAACAGGGATTTATTTGTTAGAGGTAACAGATAATACAATAAATAAAAGTTATCATTCTAAAATTCAAATTAAATAACATACTATGAAATTTAAT
>JBKCGZ010000176.1:0-3983 GCA_046303115.1 Bacteroidota bacterium
ACAGTTATTGGAAGAACAGTTTGGACACATGGTGGATCGATATGGGGTGGTTATAGTTCAAATATGATGTATGACCCTTCAACAGGAATAATTATATGCGTTTTAATTAATCAATTCCCAGCACCAGCATTTCAAGTTTCAGCGCAATTACTTACTTCGTTAATTAATAATGCTACTAGTATTTCTAACGATGTGATTCCTGAAAGAATGAATATAGTTTACCCTAATCCTTCTTCAGAATTTATTGCAGTACAGTTTAGCGGATTACTAAAAGAAGATATAAAGCTAAGCCTATACGATTTAAACGGAAGATTGATTCAAACACAAACTGTAATAGCGGGTAGCACTATTGGTTATTTTGATGTGAGAACTTTGTATGCTGGGGAGTATATTTTGAAATGTACAAATGATCAGTTTACGATTCAGAAGAGAGTAACGATTATTAAATACTTTGATAATTTGATGATGTGCTCCCGTTCCCTATGAATCGGGTGGGGATTGAAAATTGATCTAAATTTAACTAGATCCGCTTTCTAATAGGAGGCGGATTTTTTGTTGAATTATTATTTTATGAATGATAATTATTATTAATAATTTAGCATATGCGATTTAAAACTTCGCATATATAACCCATTGAAGAAATATAAGGAAGCTTTATAGCGTGTATAAGGTAGTTATGTGCAACCGTAAAAGAGAAATTAAACCATTAAAAGAAAAACAAGTCTAAAGAAGTAAAAAAATATGAAAAAAAAATTTCTACTATTCATTCTGTTGCTTTTCTTAAGTAATTTGACTTTTGCTCAAACGAATGTATATGACAGTATTTTTGTTGGTGGTCGTTGGAGAACCTTTCTAACTCATCTTCCAACAGGATATATCACCTCGAACAACTACCCATTAGTTCTTGCATTTCATGGCGGTGGACTTTTAGGTTATCAATCAATCCAATATCAATCAAGCTTATCTCAAAAATCAGACACAGCCGGATTCATTGTTGTTTATCCCGAAGGAGTAAAAATTGCCGGAAATAGAACTTGGAATGCAGGAGGATGTTGTGCTCCTTCAACGACACAAAATATAGATGATGTTGGTTTTGTAAATTCTTTACTCAATAATTTATTTGCAAATAGACCAATAGACACAACTCGTGTTTATGCAACTGGCTTTTCTAATGGGGCTCTTCTTTGTTATCGTTTAGCCAATCAATTAACGAATAGATTTGCGGCCATTGCTCCTGTAGCTGGAGCTTTAATGTATTATCCTTGGAATCCTTCAAGGTCGATTCCTATAATAAGTTTCCATTCATATCAAGACCAAAATGTTAAGTATTTTGGCGGTGTAACAATTGGTTCAACTGGAACTTATTTTCCACCTCAAGACAGTATGTTTAATATAATAGGTGCAAATTATTCCTGCGGTATATTAAAAGACACCTTATTTCACAACACTAACCAATACGACCATTTCAAGTGTTCAAACTGCTCTTGTAACGCAATAATAGAGCAATATGTAAGCTATGACGGTGAACATTCTTGGCCTGGAGGTCTTTCATCGGGCGGAGTAACTGTTAGTAATCAGTTTAGCGCAACCTATTTAATGTGGCAGTTTTTTCAGAATTATACAACAAGCTGTTTAACTACTGGTATTGAAAATTTTAACGAAACAAATATTAAAATCGAAGCATTGCCAAATCCATTTTCAGACAAAATCAACCTAACTAACACGACTGGAAAAGAATTTTTCACACTAATTAATTATTTTGGTCAAGTTATTTGGTCAGGAATAAATATTGAGCAGCATAATTTTTCATACTTATCAAATGGTCTTTATCTACTGAGAATTGACAATAGGACAATTAAATTAGTGAAACAATGAGAAGAATGGCAGCACATAACAGCGCGTAAGCAATATTGCCTTTGCCGCAGGCGCAACACAAGGCAACAACACCTGCACGTAAAACATTATGTGCAACCCTATAAGACGACCAATTAAACCTTTGACAATTTTGAGAGTCTAAAAATAAACTTTTGCGAAATGAAAAAAATATTTTTACTAATCTGTTTGAACTTTATTATGCTAACTTGTTGCTTCGGACAAACAGATATTTACGACAGTATAAACGTTGGCAACGTTTGGAGAAAGTATAACATTCATTTACCACTAGGCTATAATTCAAACGCCAGTTATCCATTAATACTAGGTTTTCATGGCGGACAACAAGCAGCGACAAGTTCACAGGGTTGGAATGTATTTGCCTATCAAAGCAAACTTTCTGAAAAGGCAGACAGTTCCGGGTTCATAGTAGTTTATCCTGAAGGTCTGGTTTTTAACCAAAATCGTTCGTGGAATGCTGGTAATTGTTGTCCACCTGCAATGAATCAAAATGTTGACGATGTTGGTTTTATCGATAATTTATTAGATACCTTGTTCTCAAATTATCCAATTGACACGACCCGAGTTTATGCAACAGGTTCATCAAATGGCGGTATGCTTTGTTACAGATTAGCTTGTGAATTGAGCCATCGTTTTGCAGCAATCGCACCAAATTGTTGCACACAAATGTATAGTCCATGTAATCCAACTAACAAAATTCCTATAATTAGCTTTCATTCAAAAGTTGACCCAATTGTTCCATATACTGGAGGTATGGGTGGTGCACCTCCATTGACAACAATATATTTTCCATCACAGGACAGCACAATGAATTTATGGTCTCAAAAAAATAATTGCCAGTCAAGAGACACAATTGTAAATGGTAATGGAATTAATTACGACTTCATAAAAATACATAACTGTTCCTGCAATGTAGAAATTCATCATTATGCCACCACTGATGGCAGTCATAGTTGGCCAGGCGGAAATCCAAACAACAATCCAATTTCAACTCAAATTAGCGCAACTGATTTACTATGGCCATTTTTCCAAAATTATACATTAGGTTGCTTAACAACTGGAATTGAAAATATAATCGAAACAAAGACTAAAATAGAAGCATTCCCCAATCCATTCTCAAACAAAATCAACCTGTCGAACACGACAGGAAAAGAAAATTTTACCCTATATAATTATTTTGGACAAATCGTGTGGTCGGGTAACGACATTGAATTAAAAGATTTTTCAGAGTTGACTCGTGGCTTATACTTTCTTAAAATAGACAATAGTACTATTAAACTTGTGAAACAATGACAATAAGGGCAGCACATAAAAGCGTGTAAGCAATATTGCCTTGCCGTACAGAAATTTAGGGATTGACTAATAAAACAAAATACGATTTCTTTATTTGAGAGCGGATTTTACTTCAAGGATATGTTTAAACCCATCCTTGATTAAATAAAAAATCATTTCTCAGGGAAAGGTTTAAACCTTTCCCTTTTTTAGTAATTTTACCCAATAGATAAATCGTGATTTTAGTAGCCAAGACATTTGCCGGATGTGAGTCCATTTTAGCGGAAGAGTTAGCCCAATTAGGTGCCACCAACATTCGTGAATTAACAAGAGCCGTTGAGTTTGAAGGTGATCAGGCGCTTATGTACAAAGCAAATCTTCATTGTCGAACTGCTCTACGAGTCCTTAAGCCATACGCTACATTTGAAGCAGCTGATGAGGAAATGTTGTATGAAAATATTCAGTCAATCGATTGGAGTGAGCATTTTTCGTTAGATCAAACATTCGCAATAAACACCACTCTTAATTTATCTAACCTCACCCACTCCCAGTATGTATCGCTAAAAGCCAAGGATGCTATTGTTGATCAGTTCAGAGATAAATATGATGATCGTCCGAATGTAGATACCGAACAACCTGACTTGCGCATTCACTTACACATTTACGATAATCAGTGCACACTTTCTTTTGATAGTTCAGGTGAATCTTTGCATAAGCGCGGTTATCGCGATTATACCAATCAAGCTCCATTGAACGAAGCATTAGCTGCTGCGCTCGTCATTACAAGTGGTTGGGATAAGGAAAGTACGCTAGCAGAT
>JBKCGZ010000177.1:0-22450 GCA_046303115.1 Bacteroidota bacterium
AAAGCTTTATTTGTTTAAAAAACGGATAGCCACTTCCGTTAGTTCAGGGACAGAAATTTTATTCATGCAATCAAAGTGTCCCTTAGGACATTTAGCAAATCCTATTTTTGAACAAGGACGACAGCCGACTTCTTTTGCTTCTGCAATAAAACTATTAGCATAATTAGAAGGCATATAAGGTGTCATTCCAAAAGCAGGAATTGTATTGCCCCAGATAGAAATGATATTGCGATTATACGCCGATGCGATATGCATCATTCCTGTATCATTGGTGATGACTAGCTTGGCTTGTGAAACAACAGCCGCCGATTGCAATAAGCTAAACTGACCACAAGCATTGAACACAATAGCGCCACAAGCATCTGCTATTTCTTGCCCTGCTGCAAAATCATTTTTATCTCCTACAATGACCACCGGAGAATTAATAGCCTTAATCGCTTCAATCCATTTAGCGACAGGAAATCGCTTTGTTGCGTGATTCGCACCAATAACAGCCGTCCAATAACCATTGCCAAATGATGAAGGCAAAATTTCCTGATTTGATTTAATAGAACTATCCACAAAAAAATCTAAGCCTTCTCCATCATTCTGTACTCCTAAATGTTCCACCGTTTTCAAATAACGATTCACAATATGAATAGCAGGCAAGCGATTTATTTTGAAATTCACTAACAGCCACTTTTCAAAATTCAATTTATTAAAAGTAGATGATTTTACTTTCAATGCTTGCTTAATTCTCCATGTGCGCAAATTTGAATGCAAATCGATGATCTCATCAAATTGCTCTTTCTTTAAAGCAGGAAACACATCATTTAGTGATCCGTCGGTTGTCCAAACTTTATCAATATTTGGATTATTTCTTACTACTGATTCAAAATTTTTCTTCGTCAGAAAATGAACTTCCGCATTAGGAACCTGCTTTTTTAGCATTCGAACAACGGGAGAGGTCAAGACAATATCTCCAATAGAACTAAAACGAATGACTAAATACTTTGGCAAGGCTTAATTATTTTAAACAAAGATACTTTTTATCTCTTAAAATCGATTTTCGGGAGTTAAGGAAAATGCAGTAATTTTACAACATGCAATTAGTGGATACCCATTTACATTTATACGCTGAAGAATTTCATGATGACAGAAAGCAAGTCATTGATGCTGCCATTCAAAGTGGAGTTACCAAGATGCTTTTACCTAACATCGATAGCAGTACAGTATATTCGATGTTACAGCTTTGTCATGATTATCCAGAGAATTGTTTCCCGATGATGGGTTTACATCCTTGTTATGTAAACGATACATATGAAAAGGAATTAAAACAGGTAGAGGCCGAATTAAAATCAGGGAAGTATTATGGCGTTGGCGAAATTGGGATGGATAAACATTGGGACTTAACGCATATAGCTGAACAAACAAAAGCACTAACGAAGCAATTAATCTGGGCTTATGAAATGGAACTCCCTGTTGCATTGCATACGCGCAATTGTACTGCTGATGTGATTGCCATCATTCAAGAATTAAACATCAAAGGATTAAAAGGCATCTTTCATTGCTTTGGAGGAACTTTAGATGAAGCTAAACAGATTGTTGATATGGGAATGCTTTTAGGAATAGGCGGTGTAGTGACTTTCAAAAACAGCGGTCTGGATGAAGTAATTCGTGAGATAGATTTAAAGCATATTGTTCTTGAAACAGACGGGCCTTATTTAGCTCCTGCTCCTTTCCGAGGAAAAAGAAATCAGCCTGCCTATTTAACTCACATTGCTGAAAAAATTGCAGATATCAAACAATGCGGATTAAAAGAGATTGCAACTATTACTACCGCTAATGCAGTAACCCTATTTGGACTATGAAAAAAATACTAGTGATTTATACAGGTGGAACCATTGGAATGATAAAAGATAGTTCCAATTCACTTAAGCCTGTAAACTTCGGAAAAATTACTGAACGCATTCCTGAGTTAAAACATATTAACTGCTCCATATCGCATTTTACTTTTAAAAAGTTAATTGATAGCAGCAATGTTACGCCTGAATTTTATGTAGCATTAGCAGAGACGATTGAAAAGAATTATAAAGCGTATGATGGTTTTATTATTTTACATGGAACCGATACAATGGCTTACTCAGCATCGGCACTAAGTTTCATGTTAGAGAATCTTGGCAAGCCAGTTATATTCACTGGATCTCAACTACCGCTTGGGGCTATCCGAACAGATGCAAAACATAATTTGATAACAGCAGTAGAAATTGCAGCCAGCGAAGTGGTCATTCCGGAAGTGTGTATTTATTTTAATGATCAACTTTTCAGAGGAAACAGAGCAGAAAAATTTTCAAGTTCTCAATTTGATGCATTTCAATCGTTGAATTATCCATCGCTAGTTGAAGCAGGAACCAGCTTACAATACAATCATAAATTCATCAGCAAAAAATCGAGTAAGAAATTAATCGTACATAAAAATTTAAATCCGAATATTGGATTAGTACGTATATTCCCTGGCATTACAGGCAACTGGCTAGAGCATATTTTTAGCGTAGAAGGATTAAAAGCAGTTGTATTAGAAACATACGGAAGTGGAAACGCCCCAACTGCAGATAGTTTTTTAAAAACAATTAGATCGGCTATCAGCAACGGCATCATTATTTTAAATGTTTCTCAATGTGCGGGAGGAAAAGTTGAGCAAGGTAAGTACGAAACGAGTAAGAAGTTAAAAGATATGGGTGTGATTAGTGGAAGTGATATAACAACTGAAGCAGCCTTGACAAAATTGATGTATCTCTTCGGTAAGTATCCAAATCAGAAAAAGAAAATAGAAGCAGAATTAGTAAAAGATTTAAGAGGAGAAATGAGTAAATCTTAATTTTTCACAAACCTGTTTTTCAATTAATGAAGATCGCTAATAAATATTTCAGGAGCCTACTTTTATTAGGTTCATTATTTATCACTTCATGCAAATTGCAAAGTGAATTACCGAAAATTATTACAGAAGAAATTCCTGTCCCACAACTTGAATCATCTGTAATTGAAATTCCTGTTGAAGTAAATCTTCAGCCTATTATCAACTTTGCCAATTCAAAAGCTGATAAAGTAATTCGCAATCCGGAGTATCCAAATTTTGCAACGTTTGAAGGAGTTGAAGGTCCGCGTGCGAGCTATGATGTAATCCGTGACGCATTAACCGGATCTATGCAGGGTAATTTGTTTAAAGTAGGAACAACTGCAGCATATGGCATAGCTGGCGATTACTGCTCTGAGATTGTTTGGGGTAAGTGCATTCACCCTCGTATTCCTTTTTCTTGCGGTACGAATGGAGAAGCGAAGAGAAAAGTGAGAATTGGATTTTCATCGAAAGTAGAAATCACGTCTTCCTACGGACTAAAAACGCAGACTGTTGTGTCGGAAGTAACACCGATTGACCCGTGTCAAATGACATTTTTAAAAATCGACATGACAAACAAATTGTTGGATGCTATTCGTCCTTCATTAAATGAATGCGCAAAGTTTTTTGATGAACAAAGTAAAACGACTAGTTTTAAATCGCTCGCACAAGACGCATGGAATCAACTATGGACACCAATAGAAATTGCAGGATATGGATTTTTATGTATTAACCCGAATGAGATTTGTGTTAGTCAACTGAATGGCCAAGGACAAAAATTGAAATTCAATATTGGACTAAAAGCCAATCCTAAGTTTACGCTTACAAAAGATTCTACTTTAAAAATTCCAGCACTACCTGCCCTAAAAACGAATACGAAAAGCAATTCAGAATTTGTTTTTAACATGCCAATTATTAGAAGATACACTGATTTAACTAACCACTTGAAAAAAAATTTCAATGAAAAAACGTTTAAGTCGGAAGATGGCAAACAGACAGTTTTAATTCACGACCTTTCGATAGCTGGAAAAGGAAACTCAACAATTGTTTTAGAGATGAATTGTTTTTTAAAATTAGGCATCAAGAAATTTAAAAATGCCACTTTAATCTTTACGATGAAGCCTTTTTATGACAATAAAAATCAAATGCTTGAACTCCACGATGTACAATTGCAGTCTGATAAGAAGCATTTGCTATTACAAGCAGGCACAGAACTTTTTCAGAAAGTAATCGCGAAAAAAATTCAAGAATATGGCAAGACCGATTTTAAACCAATATTAGAATCGAATAAAAAATTGATATCCGATCAATTGCATAAACAACTTGATAAAAATACTACGCTTAACGGGCAAGTAAACAATTTGAAAATTTTAGGTGTATATCCTTCAGAAAATAATTTAATCATACACACCCAAGCCATAGGCGTTTTGAATTTAAAGATGAGCGATTATAGTTTTGAGTGATATAGCTTTTGCGGTTCCTAAGACAAGCAAAAGGGGGAAATATGCTTCGCACTATTTATTTTCATTTACGACCTAAATAATTCAACATATTATTGATTCGCTGCGCGCATCTCGTGATGGGGATGCTTAATTCACTTGCTTGTGCTTCGCACATACTATTTTCTCCTTCGTAGCCATCGTAAGTAAACTTACTTGCTACTTACTCGAAACTAGTATTTAAAAAATGCAAGTGAATTAGCGGAGACGGCGAGATTCGAACTCGCGATACCCTTTTGGGGTATACACACTTTCCAGGCGTGCTCCTTCAACCACTCGGACACGTCTCCGTAAGGAGTGGCAAAAGTATGAATTATATTGTGATAAAATGTAGAAAGAATTGAATTGTATACCTCATAGATTAGTTATTTATTTACACAATTTTCAAACCTACTATAAAGGTATTTTATACTTTTGATTTTCTTAGTAATCCATCTGAATGAAATCAATTTTACTTTCACTGCTTATATTATTTTCAAGTGTTATTTGCTTTGCATCTGAACCTACAGATTCTACAAAGCAGCATGTGCCATATAAAGAATGGGAAACGCAATACCATTTGAAAAACGGAATGACGTTAACGTATACTCAACCAAAATTATTTGACTTTGTAACTAAAGTCCCTAAAGACATGTGGGGGTTTTGTAAGTATTCTTTCAATAAAAAAAGTTTGCCGGGGCTTTTAACTATAGCACTGACATCAGCAATTTTAATTAATAATGATCAGGCCATCACCAATGAAACCCAGCGTTTTTGCGACCGCATAAATTTATCAAGAAGCAGCTCGTACAATAATGTTTTTGCACCGAAGCTTCAAGGACAAAGTGTAAACATCATCAGTATACCTCAAAATCTTAACACAGTATTTTATACTCTTGGGCAAGGTTATCCAGCGTTATTAGTTGGAGGTGGATTATTTTATTATGGAATTCGTCACCATGATATAAGAGCTGTTAGCACAGCTTCCCAATTAACAGAATCATTTATTGCAATGGGCATTGCTACGCAAGTAGTAAAGCGAATAACAGGAAGACAAACTCCAATACGTTCAACGCAACCTGGAGGTAAATGGACACCCTTCCCGCCTTTTATGGATTATCAAAAAAACACTCCCTCTTATGATGCATTTCCTTCTGGACATTTAGCAACTGTGATATGTGCTGTAACAGTTTTATCAGAAAATTATCCGGAGAAAAAATGGATTAAACCCGTAGGCTATGCGATTGGCGGATTAGTTGCTTTTTCAATGCTTAACAATGGCGTTCATTGGGCTGGTGATTATCCTTTAGCATTTGGAATTGGATACGGCTTTGGAAAAGTGGTAGCTGCTTCTTCAAGAAAAATAGAAGGAAGAAAAATGAGAAAATCATTTATCTTCTCTCGTTAATTTACATTGACTTTATTCGATAATATTTTATCAAATCGAACCATCAGATCAGGATCGGTTTTAATTCCTTTTTCTATAGCCCACAAAACCAATTCGAGCGAGGTTTGACAGCCAATTATTTTATAAATCTCTGAACGATGAACGCTCGTTGTTCTATCTGATAAAAATAAAATTTCTGCGATGCTTTTATTTTTAAATCCGTGAGCCATTAAAAAAACAATCTCGATATAATTTTTATGATAAAGTAACTTTTGATAAACATCATATCCTTTCAGCGACTTAAACATTTTAATACGTGCATGTACAAGCTCATTGTTTTGTCGTGAATAATATCTTTCACCATTAAGTACTTTATTAATTGCTCTTGCGAGCTCCATTTGATTAACAGATTTATCGAGATAGCCATCAACACCTAAATTGTAAACTTTTAAAATATGTTCTTCTTCTTTGTAATGCGTTAATACAATTATTTTAATATTGGGATAATGTTGTTTGATTCCTTTAATTAGTTCAATGCCATTTTGTGGTGTAAGATCAATCTCGGTAATTACGATATCAATATTAACTTTTGAAAGCTTCTCACAGGATTCTACAAAATCTGAAGCATAATATACTTCTACGCTTTCCCAAATATCTTTAATTGCAGATGCTACTCCACGTCGATAAAATGGATGATCATCGACCAACAAAATTGAAAATGAAGAAATCTCAATAGGCATTTAGGCAATTTACAATTTATTATTTGAAAATAAATACATTTTATAAATTATATCCAACTAATCATAATAATTTTTAACAATTAAAAATTAGTTTATTTGAGAGTTAAATCAATTTGTTTCGCGCTACATTCATTGTTAATAAAAGGGGTATTATTAAAAACAATAGAGGCCCGGAAATCCGAGCCTCTATTAAAAACAATTTTTATAATTACGCGCCGATTAAAGCACCATATGCAGCAGCATCTAGCAAATCACTTACTTGAGAAGCATCAGCAATTTTCACTTTCACCATCCAACCATCGCCATAAGGATCAGAATTTACTAATTCAGGATTGCCTTCTAAAGCATCATTTAATTCTAACACTTCACCTGTTAGAGGCATAAATAAATCTGAAACTGTTTTAACTGCTTCTACTGTTCCGAAGACAGCCTCTTTATCTACAGACTCGCCAACTGTTTCAATTTCTACATAAACGATGTCACCCAATTCGCTTTGAGCAAAATCTGTAATTCCAATGGTAGCGATATCGCCATCAACGCGAACCCACTCATGATCTTTTGTGTACTTTAATTCTGAAGGAATATTCATAATGGTTTAATTTTTTACAAATTTAATTTTTATTGTGATAATGAGAAACGAATTTCGACTCCTGTATTAATATTTGATGTTGGATAAGATGTCGATATAACAGGAGTATTAATGGTCTGCTCATAAAAGAATCGCATATTCAATTTATCACTGACAGCATAATCGGCAGCAGCTTTAATTGAATAAACATTCAAACCAGCGGTTGGCTGATTTACCCCTTCTAATAATCTTCGAATGATAGTTGAATTTCTTCTAGCACTAAAATCTGCTGTTAAGTTAAGTCCGTTACCAGAAACTTTCTTCGATAAGTTAAATGGCAATTTAAATTTAGGTAAACGATAGCCGAAACCTAAGGTGATTTCATTTCCTTTTACTTCTGTGACCTGAACACCGGCATAGGTCAATGATACATTTCTGTCGCGCTTAAATTCAGCCCTTGTCTGAATATTATTTTTCCAGGTAACATCAACACCAATTAGTGGAGCAAATTGTTCAACTAATGAAACCTGACCGAATTCGCGAGAAGGAATAAAGTTTCCACTGATGTCTTTTGCAGTTGGAAATTTTCCATCAATGTAATTCAGATTTCTGTTATAGCTATTTACATTAAATGTGGAACGGTAGCTGTGCGTTAGACTTACGGTATTAAATACTTTCTTGAATAATGGTAACTTACCCAAACCATCATATGTAACTCGCCAGTTAGGCAATGGAATTCTAGAGAATGGACTGAGCTTAACATCGTTTGGTGATTTGCCTGTATAAGCCGAAATAAAGGCCAATGTCAACACTTCTTGTTGTGTTCCACTATATCCATCGTTGTAAATTATTCCAAAGGTATCTGGTGCAGCAAACCCAATTGAGTTAGGATTTAATCCGGCTAATCGCTCAGAAATTATTTTACGATTTCTTGAAAATTCTTCAAACACAGCATTGGAATACGTAGTAGGATCATCCTTTACAAATGCAGTATTAATTGAAATCGTTGAAATACTAAAGTTTCCTGTTTCCGTCACACTTTGCGAATCAAATCGAGAACCATTCCAACGGAAGAATTCAGAGTTATTACGAGTATACTGACGAGTAGCATTCAACTCAATTTTAAATCCATCAAATGGTTCTATCGAACTTCTTCCTGTAAAATTCTCATTGTAATTACGAGCAAACGAATTATTTAAACTGGTATCGGTCGTAATCCAATTTCCATTTACCGCCTGCGGACGAATATCTTGTTGTGAACCGAATGCAAATCCGAATCCAGGGGAGTTACGATCTAAATCCTGACCTAGCAATTGTGAGTAATTAGAATACCCCGGCAGTACAGTACCGTTAGTCTCGCTATAAGTAAAGCCAACCGAACGAACACCCATAATCATTTTACCAATAAATCGTACTCCATCAGGAATAGCTTTCGGCTGTTTTACTTTAGGAGGTTTCATTCCTGGGATTGTATCCTTTGGATTTTTAGGAGGCTCATTTTTAATCGCCGTTTTCTTAGGAGGCTTAGGTGAATTTATTTTCTTTAAGAATGGAACTTTATTGTAAAGTGTAGTCAATACAAAATTTCCATTCACTTGTTTTGTATTTGAATTCTGAATGGTATTTCCTGTTCGGGTATCAACACCAAATGCACCGGTTGTTGCATTCTGAACAAATTGTCCTGATTGCCAACTATAGTTAAATCCGTATTTAACATTTACAGAAACCCAATCAGTAAGAGGGAATTTATTTAAAGGAACTTGGTAAGAAACATTACCAGCTTGTGTGTATTGCTTATTCCGTCCGAAGAAAAAGTTCTTTCCGAAAATATTACTCTTGATAGAATCTTTATCTTCTTGCGTATCAATACGGCCTTCAGGCTCATCAATTACACCATAGTTGTTCGCATTGAAATCAAGCTTTATTGATTTCGTGATATCATATTTGAAATCATATACTCGACGCATGTCGAAATTTTTATTGAAAAAAGTATCACGAACAATATCGGCATAACCTGTATTGTTACGATATAGCTTTTCTCCATAAACACGCTGAACATCCATACGGAAATTCATACTCGTTGGAACAAGATTAATGTTTAAATCCTTAATCAGTTTTAAATACTTCGAATTAAGGAAAGAAACTTTCGAAAATGGGGTGATATACTTTGGTGTAGTATTGTAATTATATCCAATAGCTCCTTTATGCGTTTTGATAATATCGTATTCGATATTGATATCGCGATGAAAAACTTCATCGTAACCATAAGTGAAATTGAAGTTTTCAATATCATACACTTTAGCTTTTGCGCTTCCACTTCTATTCTTCTTCACATTGGTAAAATTGATTCCTTTGGTTCTTGTATAATCTTGTGAGCGCTTTTTAAATTCTTTTTTCTCAGCAGCGGTTTGATTGTTTTCTAAAGCATCTTCAAAAGGCACGTCTTGATCCAATGGATCAAACTGCGGATTATTTATAACAGTACCATAATTGACATACATCGGAATATCAAGGTTTGCTTTTTCTGGCAGGAATTTACCAAGATACAATGTAGATGTAGCATTGAACGATGTCTCTGCACTTCTACGACGCTCACTTACCTTCTGTTCCAATGTACCAAATCCTACTGACTTATGAGTTCCTGTTAAAGCCACATTACCAATGTCGGCAAGTTTTGCAGTCACACGACCTGTAGCCGCCCAACCACCCTTACGATCAAAATCTGTCAAGCGTAATTCATTAACCCAAATCTCGGCACATTTCGACGTACCATCGTCACCGTTAGGATTAGATGGATCACGTTTTGGATTACGTACACCAATCATGATAGTACGAACACTACTTAATGATGGATTACCTTTAATTGATAAAGTATTTCTTCCTCCTTCGTCCTTCTCCGAATAAAGACTTGTAATATTTATTGCTCCTCCTGAATTATCAATTACCGTATTACGCGATAACTTTAAATTAATAAACTTGTCTAATTCGAGATCAATATTATTTGCAACTGGCCATATAGCATATTGATCAGTTGCTCCCCATGCTGTTTTCTTTAACGGCACTTCGTATTCGTAATAATTTTCTGTAAAGTCATTACCCATTCTCACAAATACCGTCAAGTCATCATCCTGCAAATCATCTGCTGCACCAAATGATTCCGCGTGGATAAACATTTTAATTCGTTTATAAGCACGTAAATCAAGACCTAAGTTTTTAAATGCAGCGCGAGCGTCTCCATCTTCAAGATCACAAACTCTTAATGAAAGCGACTGCTCATTCAATCGTTGAAGAGTTGTTGAACCTATATTGGTTTCACGCTGAATATCCGGAGGCAAAACATATGGAACTGGTGTTCTGGCTCCATTCTCTTCGATACTTACTGAAGAAATATCGAATGAACCTAAATTCGGATCACCAGGAATCACTTCACCTGCAGTATGCATATCGTATGCGTATTTACGCCACTCACCACGCAGGAATTCAAGCTTTGCAAAACGAAGCGTCATTGGCGAATCGAACCCTGTCATGAATGTTCTAATGAAACTAATTGTATTGAAGTCTTCTATATCACCATACTTTGTGATATTTGGATTTGCACCTTGAACATCACGAATAGGAATTTTAAATTGATACCACGTTATGTCAGCATTAGTAGAATTAGGTAGAGAAACATTTCGAGTAATTTTATCTACAATAAAATTCTTTCCTACTTCCATTTCACCAGGACGAAGAGAAACGCGATATTCATAAAACTGTTCTGAACCTTCCTGATTAAAATCTTTATTTACATCTTCCACATCTGGAATGGTAGTAGCAGAGGTAGAATAAGATTCTGTTGTTTGATTATCTGTAGGCGAGTTCCCGTCGGGATGACTATACTCTTTATATCGATCGAGGATACTTTTTTGTGCATTATCATAATCAGTTCCACGATAGTAATGGTAGTTATCAGATGAAGGATCTGATGATGCCTGCTGATATGCAGTTGGCGAAACATTCGTACTTAACGCACTTAGATAATCTTGGAAAATAATCGACTCTTGACCATTACGTACACCATCTAAACCAACGTCTTGATATTGTCTTGAATCCGGATTATTATCGAAAGCATAAATAATCGGAGGTTGTGTTTTAGGAGTGAATCCCCATACAGTTTTATTTGCAGTTGATGTATCTCCAGTTGAAGATAAACCATTTTCGTATTCGAGTTTACCATCTTTCAAAATATCCTCGCTTACATTTCCAAGATTAAAATACAAATCACCACCAGTTGTATTCTGGCTATTAGAATTAAAAGGATCCATCATCCAGAATTGAATAAATTCAATATTGGCTGCGTTGAAGTCAGTTGATTCAATACGACGCATAATCCCACCCCAACGTGTAGCAGGATCTAATAACTTACCGTCAGCATCAACTCCAGAAGAATAAGATGAAGGTAGTACGTCATAGTTATAAGGCCCTCTTTCATCAGGGTAGAAGGACATATTCATCACCGGAAGAATTACGGTTTGACCTTGAGGTGCTTCTTTATTAGGAAAAATCTCTTTTTCTGGAATCTGACGAACGAGGTGATTAGAGATATCGTTATTGTTAATGTGAGCGGGCGTTACACCACTTTGATTTCTATAAAATAACGGATCAATGATGTACCATGAAAACTTACCTCTGTTAAATCCGTATGCTGTCGTAACGGAATCAATTCTTGCTTCTGCAAAACGACTTTGAGGCGTTGAAGCTAACGTCCATGCACCTACGTTTGTCTTTAAATCGATAGTTGTTTGACTACCTTCAAAATCATCAATGTATGCTGTACCATTTTTACCGATTGCTCTGCTATTACCTGGAATTAAATCAGCAAATTCACCGCTAACGGTAATTTGTGATGGTGTTTTTGTAGAGATACCTGGCAATTTATCAATTACCTTGGTTAACCACCTCGACTCACGTTTCCATGTTCCATCTACTCCCCAGATCGTATTAGCAATTGGCTCATCACCAAAATTTACCTTCTGTGTGATTGGACGTTCATTCAAACGCATGATGGTACCACCGACAACTAAATCTTTATTCACAACATAATCGAAACGAGATCCGAATAAAGTCTTCGACTGAATACTAAAGAGTGAATTACTTTCTAATGAAATATTGATTGCTTGACCAGAATTTAATATACTTTGGTTGATTATTTTCACACGACCTAAATTATAGTCGACCGTATAATCAATATTTTCTGTCAAGGGAATTCCACCAGCAGTAACCTTAACAGATCCTTCTGGAATATTTAATTGGTTCAAAGGAATATCTGAACCAAACTTACTTGAGTAGCTTCCTTTTAAACTATATTTATTCTTCTCCGGAAATTGCAAGGCAACTACCTTTGTAGAATCATATAAAACATCGTACGCATATACATCAGCATTAGTCTGACTTACAAACTGACTTCTCAAATAAGAACCAAAAGGCTCACGCACAGGGAATATAATTCGACCGCTATTACTGTTTATTGTTACACCTTCAATAAAATCGTATTCACCATCAGGACGAGGATCGTTATTGACATTTAACTTATCAAGATTAAATAAACGATTTAATGCTTTCGCATATACATTAGGTTCAGAAGGCGCAACTGGAATATAATTTAAGCGATTACCAATTGTATCCACATAAAACAAAACATTCAGTTTAAAATCTTTCTTATCAATTTGAAATCCACCTAATGCATACACGTTCTTCATCATCAAATCCCACAAAGGAAGCTTCGTGTTGGTGATACGCGCTTTTAATAATTTCAAAATTAAAACCTTTGGAGGCTCAACTCCAGAAGTTGTTAATTCTCCTACACGATAGACTTGTCCTCCTACCGTATACTCATAAGCAACGGCTAATACTTCATTTGTATTCAATGCTTGGTTAACAGAAATGTATCCAAGGCGAGGATTAAATGTATACTCATTTGTATTTAATTTACGCGCATTCTGTACAACTTCATAATCGCGTGACGCAGACAAGTACGGAATAGAGGCCATCGTATTTTGTACCGAGTTGATATCACGAATAGAAGGATAGTTGTTTAGAACATCTTGATACAAAGTATTCGAAAGTGTATCAGAAGGGTAAGTGTTACCTGAGCTTGGAATAGCAGGATTGAAAGGAGCACTTTCAGCTAAATCAGAAAAACCAACTATCGTTCGAGTATTATCCGTTGAGTTATTTTTATTTGTTACCCAAACTTCTAAGCGTGTAATATTTACTGTTGAATTAATAAAAGGCAGATCCTTTAAAGCATTATCATAATTATCCTTGAAGTAATTAGCTAAGAAATAATGTTTATTGGCTTCGTATTGATCAGCAGAAATATCAAAGTTTGTAGTAGTTGCTCCACCCTTTACTTCAATGTTTGAAGCTTTACCTTTTTGCTGAGTTAGGATAGACGTCACAGTTAGCTTACCAAATTTAAGCTGCGTTTTTAATCCGAATAGACTTTGACTACCCTGAATTAATTGCGTATTCAAAGGAAGGCTAACATTACCAGCTTCTAACTTCTGAATGATTTCATCTTCATATCCTGTGTATTCTAATTTGATCTGATTTTCAAAATCGAAACTTGCCTCTGTGTTATAGTTAGTTGTAATTTTTAATTTCTCTCCGATATTACCAATTACGTTCATTTGAATACGCTCCTTGAAATCAAACGTAGTGTTCCTTCTTTGACGCTCTGGTAAAGTTGGGTTATCGTAACGACTGATATTAAGTCCGAAGCTTAATGCGGCAGATCCTTGCGGACGAATATCAATGGTATTTCCTCCAAAAATTCTATTAAAGGCCTCACCACCTACATAAAGTCGTGGTGCAAATCCTTTTCGCTGTGTTAAGCTTTCCTCGTTTGACTTTTTCTTCCAATAATCCTGCGTGCTTTTTTTGAATTGAGATTCTTTGAACTCTTCAAAAGTCATATAACTCGGCCTTCTAAAATCAATATCTCCTATTTTCTCGAAAATATCATACTCACGGTTGTCTGGATTATACTCAACCGTAGTTTTTATATTGGATGGGTAACTTAGGTAAAGCGGACTAAAATTCGGCTGAGAACTGTAGGGGTCTGCGTATCGATCACTAAATGGATAGCGCAACATGATTGGACCTCCACCGGTTGTTGGTGTATCGCCAGGCAAAATCAAATAATTCTCGTGAATTTCTGCTAGAGCAGGACTATCCGATAAAATCAGGGCAAAAACAACTAAGAACCCCAGCAAGACAGAAATATAAAACCGGATATTTTTCAAAACTATTAATTCTCAGATATTAGTTGTCCTTTACGGCTCTAAGTTAATAAATTACTGAAAATACAGAGACAGAAACAAGAATTTCCGCTCTGAGTCAGTGTTTTTTGTGTTGATTATAAATAATTAAGTGATGCTTTTATTAAGTCCTCCACTTTTGCATCATTTCCTAATTGTTTTTGCGCAGATAAGAGTGCTTTTTCGGCACTGGCTCTCGCAAATCCAAGCGCCATAAGAGCAATCAACGCATCTTCCCTACTTGTATTGTGTAATGATGAAAAAATTGTGCTTGAATTATGACTTAATTTATTAACCTTATCCTGTAAATCGATAATAATACGCTGAGCAGATTTTGCCCCTATTCCTTTTACCTTTTGAAGGGTAGCGGCATCACCTTTTGAAATGACAGATCGTAATTGATCTGGAGCCAAACTCGACTGAATAATTCTGGCTGTTGATGCACCTACACCACTGACATTCAGTAATTCACGAAACATCAAACGCTCATCTTCATCTGCAAATCCAAATAATAGCTGAGCATCCTCACGAACCACCTGATGTGCAAAAAGCTTGAACTGTTTTACATCCTTAATAGCGGTATAAGTATATAGTGAAATTTGAAGAAGGTATCCAACTCCATTACAATCCATCGTAACATGTGTTGGGGTCAGATTTTCAATCTTGCCATTAAAGTAATCGTACATAATTACAAAAATATGATTTTTTCGAGCGCAAAAATGAAAAAAGGGAGTCGATTAACCGACCCCCTTAATCAAAATAAATTATAGGTTATTATTCCTTTACAAACGACTTTTCTGAATTGACAGGAGCCTGAGGAATTCTTGTTTGTGCATCAACAACGGCAATGGTAATCATATTGACAATTTCACGAACGGAAGAGCCTAATTGTAGAATATGTACCGGCTTTTTCATTCCTAATAAAATTGGTCCGATAGCCTCTGCATCACCAACTGTCTGTAATAATTTGTAAGCAATATTACCGGCATCAAGATTTGGGAATATGAGCGTATTAACACCTGTTTCTGCAAGGTCGCTGAATGGGAAATTATCCTTTAACAATTGCTGGTTAAATGCGAAATTAGCTTGTAATTCTCCGTCAACAACTAACTCTGGGTGCTTTGCATGTAAAATCTCCACAGCCTTACGCATTTTAATTGCGCTTTCAGTATTTGACGATCCAAAATTCGAGTACGACATCAGTCCAACACGTGGTGCAATATTAAATCGTCGTACAGCCGCAGCAGTTAGTAAAGTTATCTCTACAATTTCTTCTACTGTAGGATTTATATTAATTGTTGTGTCAGCAAAAAACACAGGACCATCTTTTGTAATCATGATGTACATTCCAGCCATTTTTGATACTTCCGTCTGGGTGCCTATCACACGTAAAGCAGGCTTAATGGTCTCAGTATAATTACGAGTTAATCCACTGATAAGTGCATCTGCCATTCCTGTTTCAACCATCATTGCACCGAAATAATTACGCTCTTGCATAATTTTTTTTGACTCATACAAGGTAAATCCACGACGTTTTCTCTTCTGATAAAACAACTCTGCAAATTTTACCAATGTTTCAGGTTCTTCACGAGGATTGATAACAGTTACGCCATCCAAGCGTAAATTATGTTCCTGGATAAGAGCTGCGATTTTCTCTTTATTCCCCAATAAAATTGGGTGAGCAACACCATCTTCTTTCACAATCTGCGCAGCCTTCAAAATCTTATACGTATCTGCTTCGGCAAATACAACTCGCTGCGGATTTTGTTTGGCCTTATTGGTAATTACACGAATCAGTTTATTATCAAGACCAAGACGTTTTTTCAATTCACTCTCGTAAGCTGTCCAATTAGTAATTGGTTTTTGTGCCACCCCAGATTGGATTGCTGCCTTAGCCACAGCAGGCGAAATAGTATGAATTAATCGTGGATCAAGCGGCTTTGGAATAATATAATCACTGCCGAAAGCAATATTACGTTGATTATATGCAAGGTTAACAATTTCTGGAACAGGTTCCTTGGCAAGTTGTGCAATTGCGTGCACTGCTGCAAGTTTCATTTCTTCATTAATTTGCGTAGCGCGAACATCTAAAGCTCCTCTGAAAATAAATGGAAATCCAATTACATTATTCACCTGATTAGGATAATCTGAACGACCGGTTGCCATAATAATATCAGGACGTGCTGCAACAGCATCTTCATATTTAATCTCAGGATCAGGATTAGCCATAGCAAATACAATTGGCGTGTCAGCCATTGATTTTAAATGCTCTCCTTTTAGAATGTTACCCTTTGATAAACCAATAAATACATCTGCATTATGTAAGGCATCTTCGAGTGTATGAATGTCACGTTTAGTCGCAAACTTGCTTTTGTTATCATCCAAATTATCTCTATCGGTACGAATAACACCAGTACTATCCAACATGACAATATTTTCCACATTTGCGCCAAGTGAAACGAATAATGAAGTACAAGATATTGCGGATGCTCCAGCACCATTAACTACGATACGAACATCACCAATTTTTTTATTTGCAACTTCTAATGCATTGATAAGGGCTGCACCTGAAATAATCGCAGTTCCATGTTGATCATCATGCATCACTGGAATTTTCAACTCTGCCTTAAGACGTTTTTCTATTTCAAAGCACTCTGGGGCTTTAATATCTTCCAGGTTAATTCCTCCGAAAGTTGGAGCAATTGCCTTTACAGTTTTCACAAAATCATCAACGTTAGTCTGATCAATTTCAATATCAAACACATCAATATCAGCAAAGATTTTAAAAAGCAATCCTTTACCTTCCATTACAGGTTTTGAAGCTTCCGCTCCAATATTTCCTAATCCAAGAACAGCGGTACCATTTGAAATTACCGCAACCAGGTTCCCCTTAGCTGTATACTTATAAACATCTTCTGGATTCTTTTCAATTTCCAGACATGGAGCAGCAACTCCTGGGGAATATGCTAATGCTAAATCGCGCTGAGTACTTGTAGGTTTACTTGGTACTACTTCAATCTTTCCTGGTCTACCCGACTCATGATAATCAAGAGCCTCTTGTTTTAAATCTGGCATATCTTTCCTCTAAATTATTTGAATTACGAAGATACAAAATACGAATATAGGTTGTATGTCTACATCTATCGAAAAACATGTAACAACTTGATTTTTGAATGCATAAAAAAAGGCCAGATAAATATCTGACCTTTCTATTTATTAAAATTATTGATTATCGATGAGAAACGACTAATTTATAACTGTTCTTTACTTTATTATCTGAAATATATGTTGCTATATATAACCCTGATTTTAACTCAGCTGTAGTTACAACTAAGCTTCCATTTTTCCCTGTAACATCTACAGTTTTCACTAGCGATCCTAACATATTATAAATATATAATTTATCATTGTTGGTTGAAGCTGGAAGGTTGTAAGTAAATACGGTAAATTGATCTGCAGGATTTTTCAGAGGCTTTGATAATCCATATGATTCTACTACATCATTTAATCCTTGAACACAAAATGCAAAATCCAAAGTAAATCCTGTTGAATCTGCAGGGTTATTTTGATCATAGAATCGATAATGAATAGAAGCTGTTCCACAATTACCGTTTGGGTAAACTTTAGCATCGAACGTAGACTCACGGCCACCAGCTGCTATTGGTGTAGTATAAGTAGTAATAGCAGTACCAGGAGGGTTGCAATATTGACCGAAACAGAATAATTCATACATTCCTGCTGGAAGATTAACAATATCACGTTCAACAATGATATCAACCGTTGACGAACTGATATTATCCAAACGGGCTGTTGATTCTAGCACATTGGTGTTACCTGGATCAGAAACCATTAAGTTATAACCAGAAAGCACTAGGTTTTGTCCGAAAGAAACTAACGATATTCCTAGCACAAATAAAGTTGATAGTAAAAATTTTTTCATATTTATATTTTTTCTAATTGCTTTGGGAGTGTAAATTTAAATAAAAACCCAATAAAAAAGAAATATTTTACACCTCAAATACATAATAAATGTGTTTTTTCATAATTTAGGCATCTTATTAAAAGTTAAATCAAACCCTTTAAAATTAAATAACATGCAAAAAATTTACTCATTAATTGCTTGCTTGTTGATTTCAGGATCAGTATTCAGTCAATCACAACGATTGGTATTGTTCGAAGAATTTACAAGTGAAAACTGCGGACCTTGTGCTGCAACTAACGGACCTCTAAATGACCTATTAAACAGTAACGGAAATGAGGTTGTATCAATTAAATACCAAAACAACATTCCATCAGCAGGACCTATGTATGGGCACAACACTGCAGATGTTAATTCAAGAATGACTTATTACGCTAACAACTATTCTCCAAATGGAATCGTAGATGGAAACGTATATAATGACCAACCCGCTACTTTAACTCAAGCCATTTTAACAAATCGTGCTGCAGTTACGTCGCCGTTTACAATAAGTATTAGTCATGCAATAAATGGAACGTCTGTTGACGTAACTGCTGTAGTGAAAATGACAGGAAGCATATCTCCTGCAGGACTTGTTGCACAATTTGCAATTATTGAAAGAAATATTTATTTCACAACTGCTCCAGGTTCAAATGGAGAAAAGCACTTCGAAGGTGTAATGAAGAAAATGTTACCTAATGCATCAGGTACTGCTTTGCCTTCAACAATGGTACAGGGCGACTCTGTAGTTTATAATTTTTCTTGGACAATGGCTAACGTTTACAACCAAGTTCAGTTAGCTGTCATAGGATTTGTGCAAGATAATTCAACGAAAGAAGTACACCAAGCTGGCTATAGCCGTACATTAATTCAAAATGATGCTGGTGTTACTGCAACTCAAATTAATTATTTGAATTGCGATACAGTAGTAACTCCTTCAGTGAATGTATTTAATTATGGTATTGCCGACTTAACTTCTGTAGACCTTCTTTATAAAGTTGATGCAGGTACTAATCAAACTTATAGCTGGACAGGAAATATTCCTTCTGGCGGTTCAAGTTTAATTACGTTGCCAGCTATCACCTTAACGCCAGGAGCTCATACAATTACGACTGCAACAGCTAATCCTAATGGAAGCGCTGATCAAGATGCGTTTAATGACTCTAAAGTAACTCCTGTATTAATTGCAGCAGCACCAATCGCAACTCCAATAATTCAGGGCTTTACAACTGGCGCTTTCCCTCCAGCAGGATGGGCAAGATTTAATGCAGATGCTAGTTATACATGGACACGTGTAGCTGCTGGAGCTACAGGAACAAATGGTTCAGCTAAAATTGATTTTTACAATAGTACTCCGGGGCAAATTGACGAGTTATTCTTACCTCCATTCTCTTTAGCAGGTGCAAACAATGCGTACTTGACTTTCTATGTAGCAAAAGTTAGATATAGTGCAGCCTATAATGATGAGATTGATTTTAACGCAACAATAGATTGCGGTACTACGTGGAATATGCTTTGGGGTAAATCAGATAATACTGGGTTAACAACAAATTTAACAGCCAATACGAATGCTTGGACACCAGTTTCAGGATCTACAACTGATTGGAGACAAGAAACAGTTGACCTTTCATCTTTATTAGGTCAAACAAACATCATTGCTAAATTCACTGCAATCAGTGGTTATGGTAACAATGGTTATATCGATGATATCAACATTACTCAAAATGTTGGAGTTGGTGAAAACTCAGTAACGGAAACAATCAGTGTATTCCCAATCCCTTCTGCTGGTAATGTAAGTTTAACATTAGATAAGTTAAATGCGTCTACATTCACAATTGTTATTACTGATATGGCTGGTAAAACAATTTCGAGACAAGAGAATGTTGCTAATACAGGAACATTAACGGTAGATCTTTCTTCATTAGAAAATGGCTCTTACCTAGTTAACATCGAAACACCAGGACAAAAAATCATTAAAAAAGTAATTTTAGAGAAATAATCTCGTTATAAAAGGGACTCTTCGGAGTCCCTTTATTTAATACTACCTATGAAAAAGCTATTTATCTTAGTAACAGTATCATTAATTGGTCATTTATGCATTGCTCAATCATCAGCAACTAAAACAGATGTTGGGCATGCAAGTGTTAAGACATTAGAAGGAAAAGAATTCAATACAGCATCTATCAGTAATGATGGTAAGCCGTTTATCATTGACTTTTGGGCAACATGGTGTAAGCCTTGTGTTGCTGAACTTGATGCAATCAACGAAGAGTATTCACAGTGGAAAGAAGAAACCGGGGTAAAGGTTTTTGCAGTTTCTATTGATGATAGTCGCTCAATGAGTCGCGTAGCACCTTATGTTGCTGGTAAAGGTTGGGACTATACAATTCTATTAGATCCTAATGGAGATTTTAAAAGAGCAATGAATGTTAATTCGGTACCACATACATTTTTATTTGATGGTAACGGAAAGCTTGTTGCACAGCATAATAATTATTCTGCAGGTGATGAAGACAATCTGTTTGAAGAAATAAAAAAGCTTTCAGGTAAATAATTACTTAGAATTAAATAAATTCGGGGACTTAACAAAAGTTAGGTTCCCGTTTTTATTTTTGCACCTTAATTAATCACAATGAACAAACTATTACGAATTACAATTGTGTGTATGTGTTTAGTGTTTGCAACTCAACTTGTAAACGCTCAGCAATCGAGCATTATGTCTAACATTACAGGGAACTTTGAAGTCAACTCACAATATTATAAACCCGACAGCGCTATACTTGCGCCAGATGTACCAGAGAAATTATTAAGCAACGGATTCTTTAATCTTAATTATGAATCAGGGAATTTTAAGGCGGGACTGCGCTACGAGAGTTATTTGAATGCCTTGCAGGGCTTTGACCCAAATTATAGAGGCAGTGGGATTACTTACCGATTTGCGCAATTTTCAAAAGATGAAATAACCATTACAGCAGGTAATTTTTATGATCAGTTTGGTAACGGATTAATCTTCAGAAGTTATGAAGAACGTGCTTTAGGTGTGGATAATGCGATGGATGGATTGCACATTAAGTACAATCCTTACAAAGGAATTATTCTAAAAGGATTTGTGGCTGAGCAACGAAATTTCTTTGCTAAAGGGCCTGGAATTGTGAGAGGATTTGACGGAGACGTACAATTGAACGATGCATTGGATTCATGGGCTGATAAAAAACTTCGGTTAGGCGTTGGAGGTAGTTTTGTGAGTAAATATCAAAAGGATAATAGTCCTACCAGAATTCTCCCTGAAAATGTTGGATCATATGCCTTCAGAACAAATATCGGTTATGGGAGTTGGTTAGTGAATGCAGAATATGCAAGTAAAATTAATGACCCATCAATTGTCAATAATTTCATTTATAAAAATGGAGAAGCTTTGTTAGTAAATATTAACTACGCCAAGAAAGGATTTGGGGCGCAGGTTTCTGGAAAGCGTGTTGACAATATGAATTATCGCTCTGATCGTGGAGCAACAGGAAACAGTTTATTTATCAATTATCTTCCTGCAATCAACAAGCAGTTAACTTATCGTTTAAGTACTTTATATCCTTTCGCTACTCAGCCCAACGGAGAAATGGGGGCAGCTGGTGAAATATATATAAACTGCAAACCTGAAAGTGCGCTTGGTGGTAAATATGGAACGAAGTTAAGTTTATCTGCTTCTGCTGTAAATGATATTCAACGTACTGCTTTAAATAATGATACATTAGGATACGCATCTGACTTTTTTGCAATAGGCGACAATCGTTATTATCAAGATGTTAATTTTGAACTAACGAAGAAGTTATCTAAGAATGATAAAATAATTTTAACATATATTTATCAGATTTATGACAAGAATGTAATTGAAGGAAAAATTGGAGAAAAACAAGTTACATCACATATTGGCGTTGTAGAATATCTGCATAAATTTGATTCAAAACATAGCATTCGTACCGAATTACAACATTTACAAACTGCCGAAGACAAAAAAAACTGGGCTATGCTTTTAGTAGAATATAGTGTTTCACCAAAGTGGATTATTACTGTATTTGATGAATGGAATTATGGTAATTATAAAAAAGACCAGCGCTTTCATTACTATAATGCGAGTATGGTTTATAC
>JBKCGZ010000178.1:0-24326 GCA_046303115.1 Bacteroidota bacterium
TTTGCCAAGTGCAGAGCCAGAAGTAGTTAAAGATCAGATTGTCGATTTATTAGGTTGCGAACGAGAAGAAATCATCCCTGCATCTGGTAAAACAGGAATGGGCGTTCTTGATATTTTAAGAGCTATCATCGAGCGTGTTCCAGCTCCTAAAGGAAATCCGAATGCACCTCTTAAAGCCTTAATCTTCGATTCTGTTTTCAATAGCTTCCGAGGAATTATTGCTTACTATAAAGTAATCGACGGAGAGATCCGTAAAAACGATCACGTAAAATTCGTAGCTACGAAGAGCGATTATAAAGCGGATGAAATCGGTATTTTAAAGTTAGATAAATCACCTCGCGATGTTGTAAAAACAGGTGATGTAGGATATATCATCTCAGGAATTAAAGAAGCGAAAGAAGTAAAAGTTGGAGATACTATCACTACTGTTAGCAATCCTTGTGTAGAGGCGGTTGCAGGTTTTGAAGATGTGAAGCCGATGGTCTTCGCAGGTATTTACCCTGTTGATACCGAAGATTACGAAGAGTTAAGAGCAAGTATTGAGAAGCTTCAATTAAATGATGCGTCGTTGGTTTTCGAACCTGAATCATCTGCTGCATTAGGCTTCGGATTCCGTTGCGGATTCTTAGGTATGTTGCACATGGAAATCATCCAGGAGCGTTTAGAGCGTGAGTTCAACATGACGGTAATTACAACAGTTCCCAACGTATCGTATCATGCTTATCTTTCTAACGGAACTGATTACGTAGTAAACAATCCTAGCGACTTCCCAGATCCAAGCAGAATGGATCGTATTGAAGAACCTTATATCAAAGCAACCATCATCACGAAGTCAGAGTTCATCGGACCAATTATGTCGCTTTGCATTAATAAACGTGGTATCATCAAAAATCAGAGTTACTTAACCACTGATCGTGTGGAGTTGATTTTTGAAATGCCAATGGCAGAAATTGTATTTGACTTTTACGATAAATTAAAATCCATTTCTAAAGGATATGCATCATTCGATTATCATCAGATCGGTTATCAGTCGAGTGATTTAGTACGTATCGATATCAAATTAAACGGAGAGCCAGTAGATGCTTTATCGGCATTGATTCACCGTGATAATGCTTTTTCATTCGGTAAAAAGATTTGCGAAAAATTAAAAGAGCTCATTACTCGTCAGCAATTTGAGATTGCTATTCAAGCTGCAATCGGAGCAAAGATTATCGCTCGTGAAACCATCAAAGCATTACGTAAAGACGTAACTGCAAAATGTTATGGTGGTGATATTTCTCGTAAGCGTAAATTATTAGAGAAGCAGAAAGAAGGAAAGAAACGTATGCGTCAGGTGGGTAGTGTAGAAATTCCGCAGCAAGCCTTTCTCGCAGTATTGAAACTGGATTAGGTACAGCAGGTGACCTCCCTATATCCCTCCAAAGGAGGGACTTTAAATCGTTCCTCTCCTTCGGAGAGGCTAGGAGAGGTAAAATCTTGCAGCGCTAATTTTAACATAACTTCTCACATCAACAACGCTTATTCGAACTAGCAATAGTACAGTGCTTTTTTGTATTTTTACGATTCACGCGTTACCGAATGAAAAAGACTCTGCTTCTACTCTTACTGTGTTTACTATTTCAGCAAACCAATGCACAAACATTTATTGGTGGCGGCGGACCAATACCTGATAATCAAACTCCGATGTTTTTTCCTCTAACGGTAACGGGTGTACCCCAAACAGGTTTAAGCAGTAGTTTCGGAATTGAATCAGTTTGTTTGAATATAACTCATAGTTATGTTGGGGATTTAAATATTTTCTTAATTGCTCCTGATAATACTTACATAGAACTCACAACGGGCAATGGTGGTGGCGGACAGAATTATAATAATACCTGTTTATCTGATTTATCCCCTAATGTAATCACATCAGGTAATGCCCCTTTTTCAGGCACCTATCGTCCTGAAAGTCCGCTGTATGTTGTAAACAACGGTTTAAATCCAAACGGACAATGGCAACTATATATTCTCGATACTTATCCGCAAGATGCTGGAGTTTTAAATAGTTGGTCAATCACATTTGGTCCGAATACCGGACAACCATTTCCTTTTACATCGAGCAACCTTCCAATCGTAAAAATTAATACGATGGGGAATTCCATTGTGGATGAACCTAAAGTAATGGCCAACATGCAAATCATCGATAACGGTGCGGGTATACGTAATTATATTACCGACACTATTTATACGTATGATGGAAATATCGGCATTGAAGTGCGAGGATCATCCTCTCAAACATTTCCGAAAAAATCATTTGGCTTTGAAACCTGGGATTCAACAGGCATAGAAATAGATACATCAATATTAGGATTTCCTAAGGAGAGCGATTGGATTTTAAATGCGAATTACACAGATAAATCGTTCTTGAGAAATGTAACGCCTTATCATTTGTTTAATCAGATGGGACGCTATGCATCGAGGACTAAATATGTAGAAGTATTTATCAATAATGTGTATGCAGGTTTGTATGTGTTTATGGAGAAAGTAAAAAGAGATAATAACCGTGTGGATATTTCTAATCTTACTCCTTTAGATACCAGTGCTGTGGATATAACGGGTGGGTATATCCTAAAAGTAGATAAAGCAACGGGTAGTGGTGGTACTGGCGGATTTAATTCTGCTTTCCCTCCAGTAAACAACGGAACGATTCCAGAGATTCTTTATGATTACCCGGATGATGGAACCATCACATCGCAACAGTCGAATTACATTCAGGCATTCGTTGATAGCTTTGAACAAGCTTTACACGGACCACAGTTCACAGACCCAATCAATGGTTACTATAAATACATTAACGATTCAAGTTTCATCGATTTCTTTTTGATTAATGAATTATCAAAAAATGTAGATGGTTATCGCATCAGCTCTTATTTATACAAAGAGAAAATCACAAAGGGTAATCGATTAAATGCTGGTCCTGTTTGGGATTATGATATTGCATTTGGTAACGCCGATTATTGTGGTGGACAATATCAAACAGGATGGAGTTATACTTACAATTGCACAACTGCAGGATACCAAGTTCCATTCTGGTGGGCTCGATTATTAAACGATTCTATCTATGCGAATAAAATGAAATGTCGTTACACGCAATTAAGAAGCACGATTTTTACCACAGCTTACATCAATAATTTCATCGATTCAATTGCTTCGTACTTACAGGAAAGTCAGGATCGAAATTTTCAACAATGGCCCATCTTAGGAACGTATGTATGGCCTAACCCTTCTCCTATTCCAACAACGTACGCAGGAGAGATTACTAAATTAAAAAACTGGATTTCTACTCGATTATTTTGGTTGGATCTTAATCTGCCAGGTACATGTACAAGCACAGGACTAGAAGCTATCAGTAATAACTCTTCAGTATTAGTTTATCCAAATCCTGCGAACGATTACATCACTGTCAAATCAGAAGGAGAACCGATTGAAGAGTTTTTGTTGTACAACATCAACGGACAGTTAATCGATAAAGGCATGGTGAATTTCACAGATGAATTAACTATTCCTTTAACCAATGTGAAAGCAGGAGTTTATTTCCTTCATACAAGAACAAATTCAGAATTATCGGTGAGTCGTTTTGTTGTTGAATAATTTCAAGCAACTATTATCAAAAGTATGACTTCGAATAATTAATTTCGTTGTAGTTATTTTACACCTTCAACTCAACCATTATTATGCGAATTTTATTACTTGGATCTGGCGGACGAGAACATGCATTTGCACGCTCCTTAAGTGCTAGTCCGAATTGCACAAAACTATTTATCACACCAGGTAATGCAGGTACTGCAGCATGCGGTACAAACTTATCCGTAGGTGTAAATGATTTTGAAGGAATAAAAAACATCGTTTTAACAGAGCAGATTAATTTAGTAGTTGTTGGACCAGAAGATCCGTTAGTAAATGGCATCGTTGATTTTTTTCTTGCAGATAATCAATTGAAAAACATTCCTGTTATTGGTCCTTCAAAATTAGGAGCGCAGTTAGAAGGCAGTAAAGATTTCAGTAAAGAATTTATGCAACGTCATGGAGTTCCGACTGCGGCGTATCATAGTTTCACCTATTCAAAATTAGAAGAAGGCTATCAGTTTTTAGAAACATTAAAACCTCCATACGTTTTAAAAGCAGATGGACTTGCAGCAGGAAAAGGTGTTTTGATTATTGATGATATCAACGAAGCGAAACAAGAATTGAAATCGATGTTAGGCGATGGAAAATTTGGTAAGGCAGGAGAGAAAGTAGTGATTGAAGAGTTTTTAAAAGGCATTGAACTTTCTGTTTTCGTTTTAACCGATGGTAAAAATTATAAACTACTTCCATCAGCAAAAGATTACAAACGCATTGGCGAAGGCGATACAGGACTAAACACAGGAGGAATGGGTGCAGTATCACCAGTGCCATTTGCAGATGCAGCGTTCATAGAAAAAGTAGAGAATAATATTGTTAAACCAACCATTGCAGGATTAACAAAAGATAATATCGATTACAAAGGATTTATTTTTATCGGCTTGATGAATGTTGATGGAGAACCATTCGTGATTGAATATAATTGCCGAATGGGAGATCCAGAAACAGAAGCTGTTTTACCTCGTATTCAAAATGATTTTGTTGACCTAATGGTAGCAACAGGAAATCAAACATTAGCTACTATTGATTTTAAAGTAGATCCTCGATTTGCAACAACAGTAGTAATGGTTTCAGGAGGATATCCGGGTAATTATGAAAAGGGATTTGAAGTAAAAGGATTAGATAAACCAACTGAAAGTATCGTTTTCCATTCTGGAACTTCGTTGACTAACGGTGAGGTAGTAACGAACGGAGGACGAGTATTTGCAGTGACATCATTAGATGAAACCATGCAAGGAGCATTGGATAAATCGTATCGCACAGCGCATCAAATCAATTTCGATTACGCGTACTATCGCAAAGACATTGGGCAAGATTTAATGTAAGATGCTTCAAAAAACGCGAGCTGTTGTATTAAACACGATTGAATATGCCGAAGCAAGTTTAATTGTTAAAGCATATACAGAACAATTCGGATTGCAATCGTTTTTAGTGAATGGTGTTCGCAAAAATAAATCGAAGCATACGCCTGCCATCTTTCAACCATTATCATTAATTGAAATTGTTGCTTTCTATAAAAAGCCTGGCGGATTACATCGCGCATCAGAGGTAAATGCTGCTCCTGCTTTTAAGAATATTCCTTACGATATTATCAAAACAACCATGGCTTTCTTTTTAAGCGAAGTCATTTATAAATCCATTAAAGAAGAAGAAATCAATCCAGAATTATTTTCTTTCATTGATAACAGTATACAAATATTAGATATTCTCGATGATTCGGTAAGTCGTTTTCATTATTGTTTTTTAATTCAGCTTACACGTTACTTAGGATTTTATCCTCATGGAAAATACAGCAATCAAACACCTTGGTTCGACTTACAAGAAGGCGTATTTCAAGAATCTCGTCCGAACCATCCTTACTTTTTAGAACCAGCGTTAAGCAAATTATTTTCTGATTTAACAGCACTTTCCTTAGATGAAATAAAAGATTTTCCCATCACAGCCCCTGATCGCAAAAAAATTCTCGAAGGACTCATCACCTACTATGAACTACATCACACGCAAGGCGGGAAGATTAAATCGCATGAGGTGTTGATGGAAATCTTAAGTTAATTTGCTAATTTGATAATGTGCTAATATGCTAATTGAAATATTGTCGCAGAGGCTGAGGTCATTGATCCTGATGCTTCGGGAGGTAAACGGCAGAATCGTGAAAATTTTCATCACCAAAAATTAAAACCTCTCCTTCCCGATATCTCCCGACGCTTCGGGACGGGATCCAAAGGAGAGGAACTATTTATACCAGTCCCTCCTTTGGAGGGATTTAGGGAGGTCAAAACTATTTTCTATCCAACCATTTTTTCCTTGCTTAATAACACCCCAAAACTTACCTTTGTTATTAATAAACCTAAATCAAATATTTTTTAAAATGAAAACAAAAACTTTAATCGCAGCACTTCTACTCGCTGCAAGCAGCGCCTTTGCGCAAGTGCCTTCGTATGTACCTATTAACGGACTCGTTGGGTGGTGGCCGTTTAATGGAAATGCGAATGATGAGAGTGGGAATGGGAATAATGGGACGGTATTAGGCCCTTCATTAGCACCTGACAGAAACAACATAAATTCGAGCAGTTATGACTTTAATTATAACGGAATGGCTTGGAATAGTGGATTACATCAGGTAATTAATGTACCGTACGCATCTTCATTCAATTCATCACAAATAACCGTTAGTCTTTGGTATAATGCAAGAAATTATTATTTCCCAGGTATACCAGGAACAGATCGCAATTCGGCTTTAGTATATAGATTTGAAGGAGGTTATAGCAACCCAAATGGACAAACTTGGGGTATTAATTTACAACAAAATACTGTAAATGCTTTCGTGCTTAATTCATCGTCACAAAATAATCAAACGGCTATGGTTTTATCTTGCAATACAAGCCTTAATCAGTGGAATAATGTATCATTTACCTTTGATGGACAATTTTTCAAATTATATCACAATGGTATTCTTGCATCACAACAAGCAGCCACAATCCTAATAAACACCTTAGGGAATTCTGGTCTTTCATTCGGATGTTCAAATCAAGCTAATGGATATTGGTATGAATCAAATGCTTCAATTGATGATATAGGTTTTTGGAATCGCGCCCTTACCCAACAAGAAATTTCAGCATTATATAATGCACAAGCTTGCAATAGTTCATCTAATACAATCACCCCTGATGGCCCAACTACCTTCTGCGCAGGTAATTCTGTAAATTTAACAAGCGATGTAGTGGGTGGTACTTACCAATGGAAAAAGAACGGAGTAAACATTTCTACTAACGGAACTTCTCGTACCTACAAAGCAACCGCAACGGGTTCTTATACTTGTGTTGCTACCTGTAACGGGACTACATTAACGAGCAACACAATTGCTGTCACTGCTAAAACAAATGCATTTGCATCTGTTACTGCAAGCGGAGCAACTTCTTTCTGCTTAGGGGATAGCGTAACTTTAAACTGTACTAACCTAGGAAGTAATTACAGCGTTCAATGGTATCGTACAAACGTTTCAATGGAGAATGCAACTAACTACTCATTAGTAGTGAAGCAACCAGGTACTTATAAAGTAGTGACGAAAAATTTAACTACTGGATGTTCTCGTATCAGCGGTAGCGCAATAACTACTTCTGTAAATTGTCGTATAGCCGGTGACGTTACCTCTGGTACTACATCAGAAGAAAACACCAACAACGAAGCTCGCTTAATTGATAATGAACTTTCACATGGTGTGCATATTTACCCTAATCCAAATAATGGTTCTTTCAACTTTACGTATGAAGGCGAAGAAACAGGCGAGGGTGTTTTACAAATCATCAATACTATGGGACAATCTATTTATTCTTCTGCGGTATCTATCCAAGAAGGTGGTTACACACAAGAAATTAACTTAGGTGATAATTACACGAAAGGATTTTATATTGTACGTTTATTGATCAATGGTGGGTATCATGATAGTAGAGTGATGGTGAGATAGACCTAAATTGTAATTATTTTAAAAAAGTCCCGAAGATAAATCTTGGGACTTTTTTATTATAGTTGCATTAATACGCGTTTTTCTATTCCTAGTATCCAATCTGCGCATATAATTTCATCGCTAGTTACTACCAATCGGAGATAATACAATTACTTATTAATTTAAATAATTCTCTTCCCACTCCAGCCGTGGTGGCTCCAACTTTTTTCTGTAGCAAAAAAAGTAAGCAAAAATGCCACCGCTGTAAAATTATTGTGGAGATGCCTACGTGCGCAACGGAAATAATCGAACTCATCCCGTAGTGAAAATATACTACGGGACTCAAACACCGCTTATTTCTATTCGTTGCTTACTCCTGCATCTTTATTCCACAATAATTTTAAGGCGGACTTTTTAATTTAACATACGCGATATTCTAGAAATATCGGCCTCAGTTTATTCGGTTTTTGACGAAGATAAAATTGCGTTAAACAAATTTAGAAGTTCCGAGCCTGTGAGGAAATCACTGAATTTGTAGCAATTTTAACAAGGCAAAAATTTGCCTGCAAAAGAATAAAGTGGGGTGTAGTAGTGTAAACTCACTACACCCCACTTAACTTAAAACCTTTCATTTTGTGTCAAGACAAAAGAAAGAACATTTAAGAATTAGATCATTAAAAACTAATTTATTGGTGCAAGAACAGCATCAATATAGACAAAACTAGTTCTCAAAAATTCAGATTACCTAAAGCCCCCACGGCTGGAGTGGAAAGAAAGAAGTTCAAACCTAATTTTTCAGTATTTTCGTAAAAATCATTTTTGAATGAAAAAAAATTCAGCAACCAAAGATTTAAAATTCGATACGAAGTGGACCTATGCACCAGCGCCTGAATCCGCTGATCATATTCAATTGAAGGATCGATACGATTTGTTCATCAACGGAAAATTTACTGCACCTGCCTCCAAAAAATATTTTGATACCATCAATCCTGCGACAGAAAAACGAATTGCATCTGTTGCAGAAGCAAATGCTACCGATGTAGATAAAGCAGTTACCGCTGCTAAAAATGCACAATCAAAAGTATGGTCGAAGTTAGCACCTGCTGAAAGAGGAAAATATATTTATCGTATTGCGCGTATCCTACAAGAGAAGGCACGTGAGCTTGCAATTATTGAAACAATTGATGGTGGTAAACCTATTCGTGAAAGCCGTGATATTGATATCCCATTAGCTGCTGCGCATTTTTTCTATTATGCTGGCTGGGCTGATAAATTAGATTATGCTTTTCCTGGAATGAAAACTTCTCCTGTTGGTGTTGCAGGACAAATTATTCCTTGGAACTTTCCATTGTTAATGGCTGCATGGAAAATTGCTCCTGCACTTGCAGCAGGAAATACAGTTGTATTAAAACCAGCTGAAACCACTCCGCTCACTGCATTAAAATTAGCAGAGATTATTCAAGAAGCAGATCTTCCTCCGGGAGTAGTAAACATCATCACGGGTGCTGGTGCAACGGGCGCTGCTATCGTGAATCATCCGAACATTAATAAAATTGCATTCACAGGTTCAACGGATGTTGGAAAGATTATTCAGAAATCGTTAGCTGGTACCGATAAAAGATATACGCTTGAATTAGGAGGTAAAGCAGCGAACATCATTTTTGAAGATGCTGCCATCAATCAAGCAGTAGAAGGAATCATCAACGGAATATTTTTTAATCAAGGTCATGTGTGTTGCGCAGGTTCACGTTTGTTTGTGCAAGAAGGAATCGCGAACGAAGTCATTAAAAAATTAAAGCAACGCATCGAGACATTAATCGTCGGTGATCCGTTAGATAAGAATACTGATATCGGTGCTATCAATTCAAAAGCGCAGTTATCAAAAATTAAATCATTAGTGCAAACAGGAATTAAAGAAGGTGGTGAATGCTGGCAAAGTGAATGCGCTGTTCCATCCAAAGGATTTTGGTTCAAGCCCACCCTATTCACGAATGTGGCGCAGTCGAGTACCATCGTTCAAGAAGAAATCTTCGGACCAGTACTCGCTATTCAAACATTCAGAACAGCAGAAGAAGTTATTGAGAAAGCAAACAATACACCTTATGGTTTATCGGGTGGTGTGTGGACAGATAAAGGAGCGAAAGCATTTAAGATTTCATCGAAGTTGAATGCGGGTGTTGTATGGGCAAATACGTATAACAAATTTGATCCTACGAGTCCGTTTGGAGGTTATAAAGAAAGTGGAGTTGGGCGAGAAGGAGGATTACATGGTTTAATGCCTTACGTTAATTTATTTTAATTTTTGAGATTATGGCAACTACAAAAAGTGCATCACGCATTGATGTAAAGAAAACATACAAAATGTATATCGATGGTAAATTCCCAAGAACAGAGTCGGGGAGATTTTATGCATTGAAAGATAAAGCAGGAAATACCATCGCGAATGTTTGTCGTGGTTCACGTAAAGATTTACGCGATGCAGTAGTATCAAACAGAAAAGCACAAGGCGACTGGAATAAACGTTCAGCCTATAACAAAGCACAAATTATTTATCGTATAGCCGAAACGTTAGAAGGAAGAAAAGCGCAGTTTGTTGAAACGATGTGTAAAGAAGGATATACTGCTGCAACAGCGAAGAAAGAAGTAGAAGCTGCGATTGATTTATTAGTTTACTATGCAGGATGGAGCGATAAATACATTCAGGTATTCAGTGCTGTTAATCCGGTGGAAAGTTCGCACTTTAATTTTTCTTATCCAGAGCCTTCTGGAATTGCGAATATAATTTGTCCGGATAAAGAAGCTTTACTTGGAATTATTAGTCATGCAATACCCATGATTGTAGGCGGTAATACGTGTACGTTAGTAGTATCTGAAAATTATCCGTTAACAGCCATTGAGTTTGCAGAAGTTATTCATGCGTCTGACTTGCCAGGCGGCGTAATTAATTTGATTACCGGCTATCGTAAGGAGTTAGTATCGCATGCTGCATCGCATATGGATGTAAATGCAATTGTTTTTTCAGATGTGAATGCAGATCATAAAAAGGTAATTCAAACGAATGCTGCTTTAAATGTGAAGCGCGTGATTGATTATTCGAAAGACAAATTAGAATCGCCTTATCGTATTTTAGCAGGCCAAGAAATTAAAACTACATGGCATCCGATAGGGATTTAACAAGCCTAGTTTAATATGCCCGTTCGTTGCTTCCCTCTACGTAATAAGTAAAGGCTTTACAAACTACTCTGTTTCCTCCTGGTGTTGGATAATCACCACTGAAATACCAATCGCCAGAATTATACGGGGTAGCAATATGTAAATTCTCTATCGTTTGGAAAATAATTTCCACTTCTGCCTTACAATCTTTTGGAGTAAGAATTTGTGAAATGCGTTTTGAAACTTGCTCGTAAGTAAAAGGAGCATAAATTTTCTTCACTACATTTTCTGTTGGATGTTCTTCTTTCTTCAAAAGCTCTTTACACTCCGCGTATACTTCGTCGATGATATGCTCTAAATTATTTTCCTCTAATAATTCGATAGCAGCTTTGAACGCGATTAAATCACCAATCTTCGCCATATCAATTCCGTAGCAATCAGGATAACGGATCTGCGGTGCCGAAGAAACAATCACAATCTTTTTCGGATTCAATCGGTCGAGCATGCGAATAATACTATTACGCAAAGTAGTACCACGTACAATCGAATCATCAATCACGACAAGATTATCTACTCCCTCTTTTAAAGTTCCATACGTGATATCATACACGTGCGCAACCATATCACTACGATCAGTATCATTAGTAATAAATGTACGAAGCTTCGCATCTTTGATAGCAATCTTTTCTGCTCTCGGACGAATACTTAAAATCTCTTCTAATTTTTCTTCATCCGGATTAGGCCCTAAGGCAAGAATTTTTCTCTTCTTAACATCCTTCAGATAAGCTTCCATACCGCTAATCATTCCGTAGAAAGCAACCTCTGCAGTATTTGGTATGTAGGATAAAACAGTATTCTTTAAATCTTTATCGACAGCCTCTAAAACAGCAGGACATAATAATTTACCAAGCTCTTTACGCTCTTCGTAAATATCGGCATCACTTCCCCGAGAAAAATAAATACGTTCGAAGGAACATGATTTTCTTTCGGTTGGTTCTTTAATTTGTTCTTCACTAACGGTTCCGTCTTTACGAACTATAAGTGCATGTCCTGGTTTTAATTCACGCACTGCACTTTTAGGAACATTAAACGCAGTTTGAATTTGCGGACGTTCAGATGTAACAACAACTACTTCATCATCGGCATAATAATGTGCAGGACGAATACCAGCAGGATCACGAAGCACGAATGCATCTCCATGTCCGAATAAACCAGCCATCACATAACCACCATCCCAATTAGTAGAAGATGATTTAAGAATAGAAGCGATATCGAGATGTTTCGCAATCAGCGGACTAATCTCTTGTTTTGAAAAACCTTTTTCTTTGAATTGATAATACAGTTCATCGTTGGCTTCATCCAAACTTTGTCCGATGTTTTCCATCACGGTTACCGTATCTGATTTCGCTCTTGGATGCTGACCAATTTTAACGAGGTTGTTATATAACTCCTCCACATTAGTCATGTTAAAGTTTCCAGCTACCACAAGGCTGCGCGACATCCAGTTATTTTCCCGAAGGAATGGATGACAATTAGCAATTGTATTACCACCGAAAGTTCCGTAGCGAAGATGGCCTAACATGATTTCTCCAAGAAACTCTACATTTTGTTTTAGCCAATTACCGTCGGATAATTTCTCAGGATGAGTAGCATTCAACTTTTCGAGTGGCGCATTGATATGCGAAAAAATATGAGGGATTGCATTTTTATCGACAGAACGATAACGACTAATATACGGCTTACCTGGATCGGGGTTTAGCTTAATGGTAGCTACTCCTGCTCCATCCTGACCTCTGTTATGTTGTTTCTCCATAAGAAGGTACAACTTATTAAGGCCGTAAGTGGCAGTTCCATATTTCTGGATGTAAAAATCTAGGGGTTTTAAAAGTCGGATAAATGCTATTCCGCACTCGTGATGAAGAGAATCGCTCATGGCTGTTTTCTAAGGAACAAACTTACAACAATGCCTTCGGATTACAATAGAATTATTAAAAATCTTGATGCAAATTCAAAACAAAATTTAAACAAAGAATTCTTTATTCATACCCAACCATTCAAGAGCGGTTCCATTCAGGAGTCGCTCTTTTATAGTATCCTCATATGGCATCGACTCAATTAATTTTCCTGGTTCTAATTCACCTAACGGGAAAGGATAATCGGTGCCCAATGCTAATTGATTTGGGCCCATTAAATTTAATAGGTAATCAAGTTTTAATGGATCATGTACAAGTGTATCAAGATAAATTCGGTTGAGGTACTCTCTCGGATTCACTTCATTATGCACTGCTACTAAATCGGGGCGAACATTAAATCCGTGCTCTATACGACCAATAGTAGCAGGGAATGATCCTCCACCATGTGCAAAAGCTACTTTTAAATTTGGTAAACGCTCGAAGACACCACCGAAAATCATAGAGCAAATAGCAAGAGAAGATTCTGCTGGCATTCCTACTAACCACGGCAACCAATATTCGGTCATCTTTTCTTTCGCCATCATATCCCAAGGGTGAACGAAAATAGCCGCATTCATTTCTTGTGCTGCCTGAAAAAACGGAAACAGCTCTGGTGCATTTAAATTCCATTCATTCACATGCGAACCAATTTGAACTCCTTTCAAACCAATCTTCATGCATCGCTCTAATTCTTTAATCGCTAACTCCGGATGTTGAAGAGGCACAGTTCCTAATCCTACAAAACGCTTAGGATAACGGTGAACGATATCCGCTAAGTGATCATTGAGAAACATACTCAAATCGAGTACATCCATTGGCTTAGCCCAGTAACTAAACATCACAGGAATAGTACTCAACACCTGCACATCTACATGATGATGATTACACTCTTGAATTCGTTTGGCTGGGTCCCAACAATTATCTTGAATCTCGCGAAAGAACTTATCATCCATCATCATGCGCGCGCAACAAGGCTTATGATGATCTAAATTAATGAATCCTCCATAGCCATACTTTTCTTTAAAATTGGGAAGATGCTCCGGAATAATATGCGTATGAATATCGATTTTCAACATCAGATAATAAGAGATTTAGATAATGTATTTCAGTTGCACGAAGTTAATCATTTAAAGAAATTTTAAAAATCAGCATTCATCACATTTGCAAAATTTTTCAAAATAAAAAAGGCCCATCGAATGATGAGCCTCTCTTGCAATATATTTTTATTAAATATCAAACTTGATTCCTTGTGCTAAAGGCAAAGCGGTTGAATAGTTGATTGTATTTGTCTGGCGACGCATATAAATTTTCCATGAATCAGAACCCGACTCACGACCACCACCTGTTTCTTTTTCTCCTCCGAAAGCACCACCAATTTCAGCACCTGATGTTCCGATGTTTACATTCGCAATTCCGCAATCAGAACCTTCATGTGATAAGAATGTTTCAGCTTCTAACATATCACGTGTGAACACAGAAGAAGATAATCCCTGAGGAACATTATTGTTTAATGCAATCGCTTCTTCAATTGTTGAATACTTCATGATGTAAAGAATTGGAGCAAATGTTTCTTCCTGTACAATATGATAATGATTCTCTGCTTCAATCACGCAAGGCACTACATAACATCCACTTTCATATCCTGCACCTGAAAGAACTTCTCCACCTGTAATTACATTTCCACCTTCTTTCTTTGCTGCTTCAATTGCGTTCACGAAATCGGTTACAGCACCTTTATCGATAAGCGGACCAACCAATGTTTTAGCATCTAACGGGTGGCCTATACGAATTTGCTTATAGGCATTTACTAATTGTGCTTTGAACGTATCATAGATTGATTCGTGAATAATCAAACGACGAGTAGAAGTACAACGTTGTCCGGCAGTTCCTACTGAACCAAACAATACTGCTGTCATTGCCATTTTCAAATCTGCTTTTTCAGAAAGGATAATTGCATTGTTACCTCCTAACTCTAATAACGAACGACCTAAACGCTCACCAACAATTTTTCCTACACGCTTACCTACACGAGTACTTCCTGTTGCAGAGATTAATGGAACTCGTTTATCTGCTAAGAAATTATCACCAACATATTTGGAACCACCTGCTACAAGGTTTAATACACCTTCAGGAACTTCATTTTCTTTTAAAACATCAGCAATGATATTATGAACTGCGATAGCGCATAACATTGTTTTAGAACTTGGCTTCCAAACTACGGTATCACCACAAACCATGGCTAACATCGCATTCCAGCTCCATACAGCAACCGGGAAATTAAATGCAGAGATTACACCTACAATTCCTAGTGGATGATATTGCTCGTACATACGGTGACGTGGACGCTCGCTATGCATTGTTAAACCATAAAGCTGACGAGAAAGACCAACTGCAAAATCGCAGATATCAATCATTTCTTGAACCTCTCCTAACCCTTCCTGATAAATTTTTCCCATCTCGTAAGAAACCAATTTACCTAATGGCTCTTTAAACTGACGAAGACGATCACCAATCTGACGAACTACTTCACCACGCTTTGGCGCAGGCACCATTCTCCACTTTTCAAATGCTGCTTGGGCAGTAGCAATTACTGTTTCATAATCATCTGCAGTTGCCTGATTTACCTTTCCAATCAAGGCTCCATCCGAAGAAGAGTAGGACTCGATAACTTCACCTGTTGTATTATACCACTGAGTACCAGTACACGCACCATGATTAACGTCTTTAATACCCAATTGTTGAAGCATTTCCTGAATGCCAAAATCGTTTGCTGTTTGAGAAGAGCTCATATTCTTTTTTAATATTTGGGCAAAGGTACAAAACCGAATTGTTATTACGATTATACATTGATAGAAGCAGGTATTTTACCTAGTCAAACCCTGATTTTAACTGTTCAGTATTAATCATTGACTGGTATTGATATTTTTCCGACTTTTATACTCCCAAAACTCAATTATTTACCTTTAAAAGTTGGTGGTGTTTGTTGACTTAAAAACAATCACTTTTTCTGACTTTTTTAAACCTCTTAATAAAATATGAAAAAGGCGCTATTCCTGATTGCTTTCTTTTTTCTTTTTGCCTCATTAAATGTATTTGCTCAAGGTCCACAACTGAATGTGGTTTCTAGTGATGTTGTTTGTCCAGCAAGTGGTTGTCAACAAATTGCATCTTCAGTAACCATCACAAACGCAGCACCTAATGTTACGATTGATGGAGCTTCAATCTTTTTTTATTCAGGATATACACCGGCTCAAGATTCATTATCATTTACTCCAATGTTTGGGATCACAAGTATCTGGAATCAAGCAACAGGAGTATTAACCTTAATTGGAACGGCTACTGTTGCTCAGTATCAACAAGCGCTTCAAACTGTTGTTTTATGTAATAGAACATCCAATTTTATTACAGGTTATAGAACCATTATTTATGTATTGGGCGACCTGCTATATAATCCTGTTAACCAACATTACTACAAGTTAATTTCTTCATCTACTCCTATACCATGGACAACCGCTGTTGCTAACGCAGCTGCTACAAATTATCTAGGATTACAAGGTTATTTAATTACTATAACTGATGCCCAAGAAAATGGGTTTATTAGTCAGTTGGTAAATTCCAATACCTGGATTGGTGCAAGTGATGCAGCAGTGAATGGTGTCTGGCGATGGGTTACAGGCTGTGAAGGTTTAGAAGATGGTGGACAGGGTCGTCACTTTTCGGATGAATTGAATTTTGGTTGTACTTCCAGTACAGGAACAGGTGTTTCTATAGGTGGAAATTATCAAAACTGGGCAGTTGATGAACCGAATGGTTGTCCTGGTGAAGACTATGCCCATTTATTTTACTACGGCTTATGGAATGACTACAGCAACTCTGGTTCATCAGTAACTAATTACATTATCGAATATGGTTGCATGCCTGGCGATCCATTCGTGCAGGCTTTTGACAGTATCGGATTGTATGTAAATGATTCTATTCCGAGACCAAACATTACAAACAATCTTCCTGTATGTAACGGTGGAAGTGTTACGCTTACTGCAAATGGTACTTATACTGGTAATGCTGTTTATTCGTGGACAGGACCAAGTAGCTATACCGGAAATGCACAGAGCACAACCATAAATAATGTGACTCAAAGTTTGAATGGAAATTATATAGTAACAATCACGGATAGCGCATGCGTTGCTACGCGATCCTTCACGTTAAATCAGGGGCCGCCTGTTACATCTTCACTTGTATCAAAAACAGATGCCTTATGTTTCGGAGCTGCATCAGGTACGATTACACAAGGTGGGAATAACGGAGTTGGACCATATACCTATCAGTGGAATAACGGCCAAACAGGAGCCACAGCAAACAACTTAATTGCGGGAACTTATACAGTAACAGTTACCGATGCTATTGGTTGCACTGGAATTAATAGTTATACCATTGGAGAGCCAACAGTTTTAGATGCTTCAATTACGAGCACAACAGATGTATCTTGCCAAGGTAACGACGGTAAAGCAACTGTTGCGCCTACTGGTGGTACTGGACCTTATACCTACTTGTGGAATAGCGGAAGTATGAATGCTAACGGTACTGGATTAACGTTAGGAACATTTACTGTGACAGTAACAGATGCAAATGGATGTACTAAAGTGGTGAATGGGAACTTAGGAAGTATAGCAGCGGTAACAGCAACTAGCACAGGAAGCAACCCAACTATTTGCATTGGTCAATCAACTACCTTATCCATCACAGCGGGAGGTGGGAAGTCGCCGTATACTTACCTATGGAGCAATGGTTCTACTGCAACAACTGCAACTGTTAGTCCGACAACAACTACCAGTTATACCGTAACTGTAACTGACGCTAATAATTGTACGGCAGCTTACACGTACACGGTGAATGTTAATTCACCATTATCAACTTCTACTTCTGGCACCTCAACAGTTTGTAGCGGTGATCCGGTAACGTTAGGTGTTAACGCTAGTGGTGGCAATGGAAATTACTCTTATCAATGGAGCAATGGAGCTACTACATCAAGTACAAGTGTAAATCCAACAATTACTACAACCTACCTAGTAACAGCTACTGATAATTGCGGAACTCCTGCAAAAATCGACTCAGTAAAAATTACTGTTATTGACTATCCAACCATAAAGTTTGGCTATACGCCTGACAAAGGTTGTATGCCGTTAGAAGTAGTTTTCTCTGACAGTTCACAAACTGCAGCAGGATCTATCTATGCATGGGATTTTGGTAATGGCGATATTTCCAATGCTATTAATCCCACAACTATTTACCCTGACTCAGGTTTATATACCGTAATCCTTTCTATCACTACTCCGCAGGGATGTACAGGCAGTGATACTATTGTGAATGCAATTGAATCTTATTCAACTCCGGAGGCAGAATTTTCCTATGCTCCTTTAACGCCTACCATATTATTTAATAATATTGATTTTGAAGATAAATCATCGGGAGTAGTTAACCAATGGAGCTGGACGTTTGGTGATTCACTGGGAAGTGCAGTGATTAATAATCCGAGCTTTTCATTCAATGAAGCGGGAGAATATGATATAACGCTTATAGTAAGTAATCAATATCAATGCAGTGATACAATTGTCAAAACTATTTCTGTAAAAAATGACTACTCCTTCTTTATTCCTAAAGCATTTACACCGAATGATGATGGAGTGAATGATGTGTTGGAAATGTATGGCTTTAATTATATGAATTTTGATTTTAAAATTTATAATCGCCACGGACAATTAGTAAACGAAGCCAAGGGCAATCCTTTATGGAATGGTAGAGATTCAGAAGGTAAGTTATTACCTCCTGGGGTTTATGTTTACACCGTAAAATTACGAGAAGCAATAAATAACAAACGTCACGAATACCAAGGGACAATCACTTTAATTCGATAAGAGAATTAGTAATTATCCTAATCAAAGCACAATTTTACCACTTCGGGAAGAAACTCTTTATCGTAGAACCTTTATCGATTAGGTTTACTCTTCCAAAACAAAACCAATACCTTGAAACGCTTAACCTTACTTCTTGTAAGTGCGTTACTCCCACTGTTAAGTTATTCGCAGTTAACAGTTGCACCTGGATTAACAGCTAGTCAGTTAGCTCAGATTCTTGCTGGCCCGGGAGTACAGATCAGTAATGCTACTATTACTGGTCCGAGTAATTATTATTCATCATTTGCTGCAACAGGTACTAACCTTGGACTTGCATCTGGAATTCTATTAACTACCGGAAATAGAAGTGTTGCAATTGGTCCAAATAGTAATGATGATGCAGGAACGATTGATTTTAATCCGGGGGATCAGGACCTTGAAAATATTGTTGGAGTTAGCACCTATGATGCTGCCGTTTTGGAATTTGATTTTATTCCGCAGAATGATACTATTCAATTTAGATATGTTTTCGCGAGCGAAGAATATCCTGAATATGTTTGCTCTTCGTTCAATGATCTCTTTGGTTTTTTCATTTCTGGTCCTGGCATAACAGGGACTCAAAATATTGCTATCATTCCTGGAACTACAACTCCTGTTGCTATAAACACAGTCAACAATGGTATTCCAGGTTTATATGCTGACCCCAATATTCCGTGTAATAACACCTACCCTGCTTACTATGTTGATAATACAAACGGAACTACGATAGAATACGACGGATTTACAACTGTACTAACTGCATTGGCTGTTATTACTCCATGTCAAACCTATCACTTAAAAATTGTAATTACTGATGCAGGAGATCCTGCATATGATTCAGGAGTATTTTTAGAGGAAGGAAGCTTAAGTACAACCCCAGTATTATATGCTGGTCCGGATAGAAATTATTGTAGTGGTGCATTAGTACCTGTAGGAAATTACTCATCTCCAAGCTGGACTTATTCATGGTCGCCGAGTACAGGAGTTACAAATCCTGCATCTCCGTTTACGACTATTGCATTAAATAATAATGGTGGTATACCTGTAACTTCTACTTATGTATTAATTGCTACAAATGGAACATGTGTATTACACGATACTATAAATCTTACCACCTTTCCAACACCTACCAGCGCATTCACTCCCGTTAATCAAGCTTGCAGTAGCGATACCATTACTGTTCAATATACAGGGAATGGGAATAATGTTGCAGTTTATAATTGGAATTTTTCAGGTGCTACTATTATATCGGGAAGTGGTGCAGGACCATATCAATTAAATTATCCAGCGCCGGGCACCTATCCATTAACGTTAGCCGTTAATTATCCTGGTTGTCCTTCAACAACATCAAACGATACGATTACAATAACTGCAGGACCAATAGCTGACTTTACTATTCCTGATTCTATTTGTGCAGGAGGAGTAGTAAGTATTATTGATAATAGTGTAAATACATCGGGAACTCCATACACTTGGAATTTTGGCAATGGAGCAATTGTCAGTGGAACGGGAAGTGGACCATATACCATTCAATTTAATTCGATAGGAATTGATTCTGTCAAATTATCTTTAGGAAGCGGATCATGTACTTCTTCTTTAAGTAAAAATATAATAGTAAAACCAATACCTGTTGCTTCTGTAACAGGGCCTATTTCGATGTGTTCAAACGATACACTACTTATTACATTTAATGGTATTGCTAACTCGTCAGCAACCTTTTCTTGGGATTTAGGAAATGCTACAGCTTTGAATAACCCTGTTATACAAACAGCTCAATTAATTTCGAGCAATGTAGGCAAGGACACAATAAGACTAGTTGTAAACGATAGAGGTTGTGTTGATACTACAACTCACATTTTCACTGTTTATCAGCAACCCATCTCCTCCTTTTTAATTCCTGATTCTATTTGTTCGGAAGACTCCATAACGATTATTTCTTCAAGTAATATCAGTAGTGCGAATGCAAATTTTAACTGGACAATTACGGGTGGTAGCCCTGCAAATTTTTCGAACGTATCCTCTATTACATCTTCGCTAAGTACAATTGGAAACCATTATGCAACACTCACAATAAATAATAATGGCTGTACCGATCAGTATTCAGATAGTATTTACGTTAATCCGTTGCCGATAGTACAATTTAGTGCAACAAATGCATGTGAAGGATTTCCAATTACATTGCAAAATCAATCAAGCATATCAAGCGGCAATATATTTTCACAAGTATGGAACTTCGGAGATAATCAAACTTCGAATTTATTTGACCCATTAACACATAATTACTCAACTGATGGAACTTTCATGATAAAGTTAACTACAATGAGTAACCATCTATGTAGCGCAATTGATAGCTTACCTGTAACAATTTATGATAAGCCAGAGGCGGGATTCTCAGCAGACTCGGTTTGCTTTGGTAAATTAACTCATCTTACAGATACTTCTTTTGTAAAGAATGATTTCATCAGTTCATCATTATTCACCTACAACAATAGTATCATTTCAAATAATAGCACCTTTGCTTATCAATTTAATAATATTGGATCTTTACCTGTACAAGTGATCACGACAAGCAATCATGGATGTAAGGATACCTTAATCAAACCAGTGATTATTAATAGTAATCCTGTTATATCTTTTACAGGCGGACCATTGCAAGGCTGTGAACCATTATTTGTAAATTTTAGTGAATTAATAACGAATAGTAATGGATCTATTACCAATGTAACTTACTTATTTGGAGATGGCGATAGCGCTAATTATGCTTCTCCTTTGCATATCTATACAGTTCCCGGTTTGTTTAATGTAACATTATCTGCTACTTCGCAATATGGTTGTACAACCGATACCACTTATACCAACTATATAAATGTTTTTGAAAATCCAGTTGCTGATTTTTATTACACCCCTGACAATCCAGATATCTTCTGGCCAAATATTAATTTCATTAATACATCGTTGAATGGCAATCAATACTATTGGTCATTTGGAGATAGTACATCATCTAATGATATAAATCCGTATCACACTTATAATGCTGCAGGGACTTATCCAATTGAATTAATTGTGACAACAAATAATGGCTGTGCGGATACAACATTTGGAGAGGTAATCATAAAACCGAGCTATACTATTTATATTCCGAATGCTTTTAGTCCGAATAATGACAATAAGAATGAAATTTTTCAATGCAAAGCAACAAACATTACGGACTATACAATGTCGATTTATAGCCGATGGGGAAACCACGTAATAACCATCAACAATTTAGAAGAAGGTTGGGATGGAAGAGACAATGGAAAATTAGTACAGGAGGATACTTATATCTATCGTGTCAGTTTTACAGATGTCTTTCATGAACAACATCAACTAACAGGCAGGGTTTCGGTGGTGAAATAAAAGTTGTAATTATAATTTTATACAAACGTTTTTCTCTTCTGTAAAAAACTTCAAGGCTTCAAATCCGCCTTCACGACCAACCCCTGAATTTTTTACTCCACCAAAAGGAGTTCTTAAATCGCGAAGCAACCACGTGTTAATCCAAACAATTCCGCTGTGCAAATTAGCAGCAACGCGATGCGCACGAGTTAAATGTTGTGTCCATACAGAAGCAGCTAAACCATAGGTTGTACTGTTAGCATATTTTAATACTTCCTCTTCTGTATCAAAAGGCATTATCGTTACAACAGGACCAAAAATTTCTTCTTGATTTGTTCTGCAATCATACGTCAATCCTTCAATAACAGTAGGCGTAATATAATATCCATTTGCATGTTCTCCTTCGGGATGTAATTGTTGTCCACCACATAAAATACTTCCTCCTTCTTGCTTTGCTAAATCAATATAAGAAAGAATTTTTTCCATGTGAGGTTTAGATACGATAGCACCTATCCAATTATTATCATCTAAAGGATTTCCTACTTTTAATTTCTTTACTTCTTCAACAAAAGCTGTTTTGAATTTTTCATAAATACTGCGTTCAACAAATATTCTTGAACCGCATAAACAAATTTCTCCTTGATTAGAAAATGATGAACGCACCGTTGTTTGAACAGCCTTATCAAAATCACAATCGGCAAATATGATATTCGGATTTTTTCCACCTAACTCTAATGAAATCTTCTTAAACATTGGCGCAGCCGTACGTGCTATCTCTTCCCCTGTTTTTGTCCCACCAGTAAAGGAGATTGCAGGAATATCTTTATGCGATACAATTGCTTTCCCTACTTTATGTCCGTAGCCATGAATGATATTTAAAACACCAGCAGGCATTCCTGCTTCAATAGATAACTCTGCCAAATGAAATGCTGTCATAGGAGTAATCTCGCTTGGTTTAGCAATCACGCAATTACCAGAAGCTAATGCAGGAGCAATCTTCCAGGTAAATAAATACAAAGGAAGATTCCATGGAGAAATACAACCTGCAATACCTAATGGAGTACGCATTGTATAATTCATTGCAACAGTTCCCATTGAATAAGCCTCATCGTGTAAGTGTAATGAAGCAGTAGCATAGAAATGAATATTAGATACAGCACGAGGGATATCTACCGACTTTGATAACCACAACGGTTTACCGTTATCGATTGATTCAGCTAATGCTAACTTATCTAAATCACGTTGAATTAATTCACTTAATCGAATCAGAATCGCAGAACGCTTTTCTTTAGGCATATCTCTCCACATAGGAAAGGCATTCTTTGCCGCTGCCACTGCCATCTCCACATCGCGCTCATCACTATCTGGAATTAAACTATAAACACTTCCGTTAGAAGGATTATAATTATCAATATACGTATCCGACGCAGGAGGTATTAATTGTCCGTTTATCAGGTTAAGAATTTTTTTCATTTCGATTGCTGAATAGAATACAAAATTACGGTTTATCTAATTATCAGAAGCATGATTAACTACAACAAATTGACCGGTTGTAAAATCCTTCCCACTCGCTTTAATGAAATACACACCACTGCTAATTTCTGCAGAAGGTATTTGAATAAATTGAGCCTCTGCGTAATTTTCATCAAAGATTAACTTACCATTCATGTCAATAAGTTGTAATTCGAAATTATTTTGCAGCTGATTAAAACTTAAATTGATAAAATCAGTAGCAGGATTAGGTATAATTGAAAAATACAGCTGCGATATATTCTCTTGCTTTTGAGATAATGCAACGCTATTAGCTGTGATAATATCTGCATTGGGATTGATTATAATCGTATCTACCTCAAATGAAACTGGAACAGTAAAATTTTGATAGTTAAAAATATTATCTAAGATAAGAGTTGTATCATTATTTGCTCCTACCAACTGTATTGGGACAGGCAACTTGAAAAAACTAACACTTGAATCCGAAGTCGTTTGAGAACAATTAAGCGTAATTTGATTATTCAATTGACTCCATATAATTTTATAAGAAGGATAGCCCTCTCCTTCGTACCATTCATTAAAATAATAATCCAGATTTAATCCTGAGGCATTTTCAAAATGATTTTTTAAATTCGATTTTGTTGCATTTTTAAAAGCCAAGGAAGCGTCATTTAAATAATCGCGAATAGCAGTATAAAACATTTGATCACCCAATATAAATCTGAGTTGATGCAAGATCATCGCTCCTTTGTTGTAGGTCAATCGACTATTAAAAATTCTACCAACACTTGTGGTATCTGAACATTTAACGCTTCCCCA